>CAURWS010000087.1:0-9952 GCA_963528485.1 uncultured Pseudomonas sp.
GCTTCCATGTATTTAACTGACCCACCGCATTCGCCAGCAAGCCGGCTCCCACAGGCAGTTATTTACGCCACCCCCAACCTAGGGTGAGCTTTCTAATTTTTCTCTCTACCGTGTGCCCATGCCCCAGTTGCGGGGTGGTTCCTCCTATCCCTTTCGAGCGTGAGGTGCACCATGGCCAGAATTACCCTTAAGAAGAAAGTTGAAGCCGAAGAAACGAAAGTGCTCTCGGACGTGCGTCTGTATGCCCGCAAGATCTGGCTCGCAGGCCTGGGTGCCTACGTCAAGGCCGGGCAGGAAGGCGCCGATTACGTCAAAGAGCTGATCAAGACCGGCGAGCAGACCGAGAAGAAAGCCAAGAAAGTCATCGACGAAAAAGTCGAGGCGGCCAACAGCGAGATCGAATCGGTCAAAGGCGAGGCCAAGGGTGAGGTCACCAAGATCAAGGGTCGCGTTGAGGTACAACTCGACAAAATCGAAAGCGCGTTCGACCGCCGCGTGGCCAGCGCCTTGAATCGTATCGGCATTCCGTCTAAACATGATGTTGAGACACTCTCTGCTAAGCTCGATGAGCTGACGGCATTGCTCGAACGTGTCGCGCGTAAACAATAAGGAGAGCGGGATGGCTGGCAAGAAGAAAACCGAAAAAGAAGGCAGCTCCTGGATTGGTGAAGTGGAGAAATACTCCCGCCAAATCTGGCTGGCTGGTTTAGGCGCTTACTCGAAGATCAGCAATGACGGCAGTAAGCTTTTCGAAACGTTGGTCAAAGACGGCGAGAAAGCCGAGAAGGAAACCAAGGCGACCGTTGGCAAAACCGTCGATACCGCCAAGGCTTCCACCAAGTCCCGCGTCGGTGACGTTAAAGACTTGGCACTGGGCAAATGGGGCGAGCTGGAAGGCGCGTTCGACAAGCGTCTGAACAGCGCGATCTCCCGCTTGGGCGTGCCGAGCCGCAACGAAGTCAAAGCCCTGCACAGCAAGGTCGACCTGCTGACCAGGCAGATCGAAAAGCTGACCGGCGCATCGGTTACGCCGGTGTCAAAAACGTCAGCGGCCAAGCCTGCAGCGAAACCTGCGGCCAAAACCACCGCCAAGCCTCTGGCTAAAGCGGCAGCCAAACCCGTTGCGAAAGCCGCGAGCGCAGCCGCCAGCAAAACCGCAGCGGCAAAACCTGCAGTGGCCAAAGCCGCTGCCAAGACGGCCGCCAAGCCGGTAGCCGCCGCGTCGAAAGCCGCCGCTTCCACCGCTGCTAAAGCGAAAACCGTTGCCGCCAAACCCGCGCCGAAGCCCGCCGCCAAACCGGCTGCGAAACCTGCAGCAGCGAAACCGGCCGCCAAGCCAGCAGCGGCCAAACCCGCCGCCGCGAAAAAACCGGCAGCGGCCAAGAAGCCCGCAGCACCGAAGCCTGCCGCAGCCGCCAAACCGGCCGCAGCCTCCACCCCGGCTCCGGCATCCAGCGCAGCTCCAGCCGCTTCGGCATCCACCGCTCCATCCGCTGCACCGTCGACCACTCCTACCGCGTCGACACCTTCCAGCCAGTCCTGATTTTCAACTGGCCGGAACCAAGCCCGATCTGTGAGAGCAGATCGGGTTTTTTGTTGTGTCAGGACAACCCATCGCTGTAGGAGCGCGAATGCCCCTGTCTAGTCTTCCAGATAATGCAACGCCAGCTTCTCTGCCGCATGCCGCGAACCGGGCTTCAGATGGGGTGCGACGAGCATCATGATCTGGTAGACCACCACCCGTGTCTCACCTTCGCGATCGAGGATGCGCTGGTAATCCAGTGAAAACAGCAGGGTCATGGTGATCTGCTCCACCAGTTGCCCCAGGGCCTGGGTATCGCTGGTGACCTGATCCTCGGCTTTCAGGCGCGCCAGCAACGAGGCGAGGGTGCGCTTGATCGAGTTGAGCAGGTTGCGAATCCCGCGGGCGAGCTTGGGCAGGCGGCTGGCGAGGTTCGACAGGTCCTGGAACAGAAAGCGGTAATGGGACAGGCGCTCGACGATCAGGTGCAGGAACAGCCAGTAATCCTCGGCGTCCAGACGCGCATCGGCGGGAGGGTCGAGCAGGGGCGCGAGTTGCGTCTGGAAGCGCTCGAACAACTCCATCACCAACGGCTCCTTGCCGTGAAAGTGGTAGTAGAGATTGCCAGGGCTGATCTCCAGTTCGTTGGCGATTTCCAGGGTCGACACGTTGGGTTCGCCTTGCTGATTGAACAGCAGCAGGGCGCATTCGAGTATGCGGTCGCGGGTCTTCATCCAGTCTTCTTAGGTTCGATGTCAGAACAAACAACAATCGTCAGGCTGTCGCTGATCTCTTGTAGGAGTGAGCTTGCTCGCGATGGCGTCAAAGCGATGGGCCTCGTGGCGCCTGACCATGCGATATCGCGGGCAAGCGCTACAGGTAATACAGATTCAGCGCACGCGCACATACGTTCCCGGCGCCGCTTCCATGGGCGGGTAATTCTGGTTGCCGAGGGCGGTCAAGGTCTCGCGTTGGGCGCCCGAGCGCGCCTGAATCCAGCTCAGCCAGCTGGGCCACCAGCTGCCGTCGGTGCGCTGGGCGTCGTAGTACCAGGCGCGCGGGTCGCTGCTCAGCTTGCCGTTCTCGACGAAGTTGGCCTTCCGGTTACCCGGCGGGTTGAGGATGCTTTGCACGTGGCCGCTGTTGGACAGCAGGAAGCGCCGATCACCGCCCAGCAACAGCGTTGAGCGATAGACCACGTCCCACGGCGTGATGTGATCGTTGATGCCGGCGACGCTGAAGCTGTCGACCGTCACCTTCTGCAGATCGATCGGCGTGCCGCACACCTCGAGCCCGCCGGGGTGGGTCAGCGGGTTGTGCTTGAAGAAGTCCAGCAGGTCGCCGTGCAAGGCTGCGGGCAGGCGGGTGCTGTCGTTGTTCCAGTAGAGGATGTCGAAGGGCGGCGGCGCCTTGCCCAGCAGGTAATTGTTGACCCAGTAGGTCCAGATCAGGTCGTTGGGGCGCATCCACGCGAAGACCTTGGCCATGTCGCGGCCATCGAGCACGCCGCGCTGATAGGAGCGACGTTTGGCCGCTTCAAGGGTCTGTTCGTCAATGAACAGCGTCGCCGGGCTTTCGATCTGGCTGTCCAAGAGGCTCACCAGATAGGTCGCGCTCGCCACCCGGCGCATCTGCCGCTTGGCCTGCAAGTGGCCTTGCAACGCCGCGATGGTCAGGCCGCCTGCGCAGGCGCCCATCAGGTTCACCTCACGGGCGCCGGTGATGGCGCGGCACACGTTCATGGCTTCTTCGGCTGCCTCCACGTAACTGGAAAGCCCCCATTCACGGTGCCGCACATCGGGGTTGCGCCAACTGATGATGAATGTCTGCAGGCCGTTTTTCAGGGCGTACTGGACGAAGCTGTTGGTCGGGCTCAGGTCGAAGATGTAGTACTTGTTGATCTGCGGCGGCACGATCAGCAGTGGCTTGGCGTACTGCTTTTCGCTCATGGGCGAGTACTGGATCAGCTCCAGCAGTTCGTTGCGAAACACCACTGCGCCGGGCGTCACGGCGAGGGTGCGACCGATTTCAAAAGCGTCCTTGGTGGTCTGGCTGGGCAGGCCGTTGTTGTGCATGAAGTCGTCGAGCATGTGGCTCAACCCCTTCACCACGCTGGTGCCGCCCGAGTTGAACAGCTCTTTGACGGCCAGAGGGTTGAGCAGGGTATTGGTCGGCGACAGCGCATCGTTGAGCAGGGCGAAGATGAATTGCGCGCGGGAGCGGTCGTCTTCAGAGAGGTCGCTGTTGTCGATCCACTCGCGGACCTGATGCTGACAACTCAGATACGCCTGCAAGCCCCGGCGATACAGCGGGTTGTGCGCCCAGGTCGGATCGTTGAAACGAGTGTCGTTGGGGTGCGGCTGGTACGGTGTGTCGCCGAGCATGACCCGACCCAGCTGGCCGCCCAGCGCCAGTGCATGGCGAGCCGTATAAACCGGGTGCTTGAAGCCTTGCAGCGCCACATTGCGCAATGTGGAGAACAGATCACGGCCACGCAGACCTGTGATCGCACTCTGCGCATTGATGTAGGTCGCGGGCGTCGGGCAAATGTTCTTCGCCGGTTTTTCTCGCATGGATCAACACTCCTTCGTCTGGCCATAAAGCAAAAGCAACCGCGCGCAACGTTCCTGTCAGCCATTGCGCGCCTCCCTGCGCCGGGGCAATCCCGCCCGATGGCGCAGTCAGTCAAACACCTTCTTTTTCTACGAACGCCTGCCGGTCCCAGCGCAATCCTTGGGGGTTATCGCACGATGGGTGCGGGTTGCGGATGCATGACGGCGCGCTGCCGTTCTTGCGCAAGGAACTTCATGATGATGGGCGCGACAGCCTCGGCCCGGGTAATCAAAAACAAGTGACCATCGTCGATTATGTGTAGCTGGGCATTGGGTATACGCCAGGCCAGCAGTCGCATATTGATCAGCGGAATCAGCGGGTCGTCGTCACCGGCCAGCACCAGCGTGGGCTGACGGATCTTGTGCAGCCAGTGGATGCTGGTCCAGCCCATGCCCGCGAACAGCTGCCAGTAGTAACCCAGTTTTCCGGAGGAGCGGACCTTGGCGGCGTGATTGGCCGCCAGGTTCGGGTCGCGACGAAACGCGCCGCCGTAGATCTCCGGGGCGATGCGAATCACGTGGGACGGCTGGATGTAGCGCCGCGGGCTTGCCATCATCCACAGCACTTTCGGCTTGCCGGGCACCATCACGGCGCCCGCCGCCGTGGCTGCCAGCACGAGTTTTTTGCAGCGTTCGGGGTAGTCATGGGCGAACTGCTGCGCCAGCGCACCACCCCAGGACACGCCGATCGCGTTGACCTGACCGTAGTTCAGATAATCGAGCATCCGGGCGGCGAGTTTGGCCAGCCCCGGAAAACGATACGGCCGGTTTGGCGTCGAGGAGCCGCCGACACCGGGGACGTCAAAGGCAATGACCTCAAGGTCAGGGTCCAGCGCATCGACAAAAGGAAACACCAGTTCGAGGTTGGCGCCGATGCCATTGAAGATCAGCAACGGCGTGAGATGCCCCTTGCCGGGACGCACGGCGGTGCGAATGTTGTGACCATCCAGATCGATGGTGCGAAATACGAACGGTTGCGGCATGCGCGAAGCCCTGTTGGTTAAACGCCGGTAATGCTGTCCTGCGCGTCTTCCGGTCCTGAAACCGCATGGGCGGTTTCTGTGTGTTCGATGCTTGCCGTTCCATTTACAACGCATGCCCCCGTAGGAGCGCGCTTGCCCGCGATGACGTCGGCACACCCGATGTGGATGGTGACTGACACAACTCAATCGCGGGCATGCGCGCTCCTACGCCCTGCGGGCCGAATCAAAAGCGACTAGCGCTCATGCACATACGTCCCCGGCGAAGCCTCCCCGGCCGGGTACGCCTTGTTACCCAGTGTAGCGGGGGATTTTTTCAGTTTGCCGGAGCGCTCGGCCTGCCAGGCCTGCCAGTGCAGCCACCAGGAATCGGTGTGCTTGCTCGCGTCTTCCTGCCAGCGGGTGGCGTCGTCCGGCAGTTCCGGGTTGGTCATGTAGCGCGCCTTCGGATTGCCCGGCGGGTTCAGAATGCTCTGGATATGCCCGCTGTTGGACAACACGAACTCGGTCTTGCCACCGAACAGCTTTGCTGACTTGTAGCACGACACCCATGGGGTGATGTGGTCGTTGGTCCCGGCAAGACAGAAGATGTCACTTTTGACCTGCTTCAGATCGATCGGGGTGCCGCAGACTTCCAGCGCGTTCGGGCGAATCAGCGGATTGTTCTTGAACATCTCGATCAAGTCACCGTGAAACGCGGCGGGCAGACGCGTGGTGTCGTTGTTCCAGAACAGGATGTCGAATACCGGCGGCTCGTTGCCCAACAGGTAATTGTTGACCCAGTAGTTCCAGATCAGATCGTTGGGCCGCATCCAGGCGAAGACCTTGGCCATGTCCTTGCCTTCGAGCACACCGGCCTGATACGAGTGGCGCTTGGCCGACTCCAGGGTCTGCTCGTCGACGAACAGCGCGACCTGAGTGTCGAGGGTGGTGTCGAGCACGCTCACCAAGAGGGTCAGCGCGTTGACCTTCTGCTCGCCCAGCGCGGCGTAATGGCCGAGCAGCGCGGTGCAGGTGATGCCGCCGGAGCAGGCGCCCAGCATGTTGACGTCCTTGCTGCCGGTGATCTTGCAGACCACATCCACCGCTTCTTTCACGGCATCGATGTAAGTCGACAGACCCCATTCGCGTTGCGCCTTGGTCGGGTTGCGCCAACTGATGATGAAGGTCTGCACGCCGTTGCGCAGGCAGAAACGCGCCAGGCTTTTCTCCTGGCTGAGGTCGAAAACGTAGAATTTGTTGATCTGCGGTGGCACCACCAACAGTGGGCGCTCGTGCACCTGCTCGGTGATCGGCTTGTACTGGATGAGCTCCAGCAGGTCGTTGCGAAACACCACGGCGCCTTCGGTGGTGCCCAGGTTCTTGCCGACTTCGAAGGCGTCCATGTTGACCTGGCTCGGCATGCCGCCGTTGTTCACCAGATCCTTGGCCAGGTGCGAGAGGCCGTCGAGGATGCTCTTGCCGCCGGTCTCGAAGAAGCGTTTGACCGCCGCCGGGTTCGCCGCACCGTTGGTGGGCGACATGGCCTCGGTCATCAGGTTGATCACGAAGTGCCCGCGGCTGGTGTCCTGTTGAGACAGGCTGCTTTCCTCGATCCAGTCATGCAGCTCCTTGCGCCAGGCCAGGTAAGTCTGCAGGTAACGTCGGTAGAGGGGGTTCTGGCTCCAGGCCGGGTCGACGAAGCGGCGGTCGTCGCTGTCGGGCACCAGGGTGGATTTGCCGAGCAAAACGTTTTTCAGTTCCAGCCCGAAATGGGCCACGTGCTTGGCGCTGTGAAAGGGTTGCCTGATGGCCTGGGTCAATACCATGCGTGCCGTGGTGAGCAAATCCTTGCGCCGCAAGCCTACGACAGGGTTCAACCCCAGGGTGTGTTCTGAGGCTTGACGCGGCAGATCATCATTACTCTTGTTACTCATCTACGACGCTCCATTGTCCTGAGACGAGCGCTGACATCCCTGCGAAAGTGACACAGGCAAACGCCAGCACTGCTCTCGGGTGACCGATGATTAACACAACAGGTGTGAACGCTGCGCAAGGCGCCGGATTTTTGATGGCGCTGCATGCGACTGCCACGAACACACCGACAGGCTTCTGCAACAACTCCGATGCAGATGGCTTGCCAGAATCATTGGTTACGCGAGATTTATAAAAATCGCAAGCGGGGCCAGTCATTGACCGCTGCGCGGAGCATTGAAGCAGAAGGAATTAGAAAGCGCGTCCTAAAACGCCCGCCGGTAGGCAAGGCGCGAGCTAGAGCGGCGGCTTAAAGCATGAGTCGAATGACTTGCTCGGAAGGGTCGCGGGACTTGCCGGCGGCTTTGAGTTCAGCGAGGTAATCGTCCCACAGCGCGTCCTGGCGTTGCGCCAGTTGCTCCAGGTACTCCCAGGTGAACAGTCCGCTGTCATGACCGTCGTCGAAGGTCAGTTTTAGTGCGTACTGACCGGCCGGTTCTATCTTGCTCAGGCCGACTCCCAGCTTGCCGAATTGCAGGATCGGCTTGCCATGACCCTGAACCTCGGCAGACGGCGAATGCACCCGCAGAAATTCGGCAGGCAGGTGATAGTCCTCACCAGGGCCGTATTTGAGTGTGAGGGTTTTGCTGGCTTTGTGCAGCTGGATGGCAGTTGGGATTCGGGACATAGGTGCAGCCTCAAGCTATAAGCGGCAAGCTTCAAGTAAAAGCAGATATCGGCTCGCAATGATATCTGCTTGTGGCTTGAAGCTTACAGCTTGCGGCTGTTTTAGAGGATGTAGCGCGACAGATCTTCGTCTTCGGCCAACTCGCCCAGATGGCTGTTGACGTACTCGGCGTCGATCTTGATCGTGGCCGTGTCCTGGGCGCTGCCCAGATCACCCGCGCTGAACGACACCTCTTCGAGCAGGCGCTCCAGCAGCGAGTGCAGACGACGGGCACCGATGTTCTCGGTCTTCTCGTTCACCTGCCAGGCAATCTCTGCCAGACGCTTGATGCCTTCAGGCAGGAACTCGATGTTCAGGCCTTCGGTCTTCAGCAGCTCGCGGTATTGCTCGGTCAGCGACGCGTGCGGTTCGCTCAGGATACGCTCGAAATCCTGCGGGCTCAGGGCCTTCAGTTCGACGCGGATCGGCAGGCGACCCTGCAGCTCAGGCACCAGGTCGCTCGGCTTGCTCAGGTGGAACGCACCCGAGGCGATGAACAGGATGTGGTCGGTCTTGACCATGCCCAGCTTGGTGTTGACGGTGCAGCCTTCGATCAGCGGCAGCAGGTCGCGCTGCACGCCTTCGCGAGAGACATCGGCGCCACCGACGTTGCCGCGCTTGGCGACTTTGTCGATCTCGTCGATGAACACAATGCCGTGCTGTTCGACCGCTTCCAGCGCCTTGGCCTTGAGCTCTTCGTCATTGACCAGGCGGCTCGCCTCTTCGTCGCGGACCATTTTCAGCGCGTCCTTGACCTTGAGCTTGCGGCTCTTCTTCTTGCCCTTGCCCATGTTGGCGAACAGGCTTTGCAGCTGGTTGGTCATCTCTTCCATGCCCGGAGGCGCGGAGATATCGACACCGCCCATCTCGGCGACTTCGATGTCGATTTCCTTGTCGTCCAGCTGGCCTTCACGCAGGCGCTTGCGGAACAACTGACGGGTGTTGGAGTCGCTCGGTGCGGCTTCTTCGTTGAAGCCGCGAGCCGGTGGCAGCAGGGCGTCGAGGATGCGGTCCTCGGCGGCGTCTTCGGCGCGATGACGCACCTTGGTCATTTCCTGTTCGCGCAGCAGTTTCATCGCTGCATCGGCCAAGTCACGAATGATCGACTCGACGTCACGGCCGACGTAACCGACTTCGGTGAACTTGGTCGCTTCGACTTTCAGGAACGGCGCGTTGGCCAGCTTCGCCAGGCGACGGGCGATTTCGGTCTTGCCGACGCCGGTCGGGCCGATCATCAGGATGTTCTTGGGGGTGACTTCAACGCGCAGCTCTTCAGGCAGCTGCATCCGGCGCCAGCGGTTGCGCAGGGCGATGGCGACGGCGCGCTTGGCATCGTCCTGGCCGATGATATGGCGATTGAGTTCGTGGACGATTTCACGGGGAGTCATGGACATGGTTTTCAACGGTCCTCTGAGGCGAATGAATCCGGCAGCCGCGATGACTTGCGGCTCCTGCCAGGCTTATTCGGCGAGGTCCTGCTCCTCAATGGTGATGTTGTGGTTGGTGAACACGCAGATGTCGCCGGCAATGTGCAGTGCGGTTTCAGCGATTTCCCGCGCCGACAGTTCGGTTTTCAGCAGCAGGGCGCGAGCAGCGGCCTGGGCGAATGCACCGCCGGAACCCATGGCGATCAGGCCGTCCTCGGGCTCAACGACGTCACCGTTGCCGGTGATGATCAGGGAGGCGTCCTTGTTGGCGACGGCGAGCATGGCCTCAAGGCGGCTCAGGGAGCGATCGGTACGCCAGTCTTTGGCCAGCTCCACGGCTGCGCGAACCAGATGTCCCTGGTGTTTTTCCAGCTGGGCTTCGAAACGTTCGAACAGGGTGAAGGCGTCAGCGGTGGCGCCTGCGAAACCGGCGATGACCTGGCCGTGATACAGGCGACGGACTTTTTTCGCGTTGCCTTTCATGACGGTGTTGCCCAGGGAAACCTGGCCGTCACCCGCCATGACGACTTTGCCTTGGCGGCGGACTGAAACGATGGTGGTCAAGGGGAGAGTCTCCACGCTGTGGGGCGAAAATGCCCTGATGGAAACTCATATGGGGGTGGGGTCGGGTATTTCAACCGTGGGGGATGAAAGGCGGAGGTGTATTGATTGCTTCTGGCCGAAGGCCGTGGGAGCCGGCTTGCTGGCGAAAGCGGTGTGTCAGTCACCAT
>CAURWS010000088.1:0-9729 GCA_963528485.1 uncultured Pseudomonas sp.
CTCGTACGGGGTGTTGAATCACCGGAACCGCCGTGCGCCATAGGCGCCGACTCAGTGGTGACGAGGCTTGAGGATCGCCGGTTTTTCATCCGGAGCGTGCAGCAGCAGATACAGCGCGGTCAGCGCTTCAGGGATCTGCACGATCATGTCGTCCATCAAGTTGGCGTCTGCGGCGATGTCCGCGAACTCAGGCTGCTCGTCGAACAGGCCAGAACCGACCATGATCGGCAGGAGCATTTCGCTGACTTCTTCCTCGTCGTTCTCGAACCAGGCCGCTTCACGCAGGAACACGCCTTCCATGAAGCCGATGCACCAGCCACGCAGTTCCGAATCGTCCGGCTCGTCGCCCAGATCCAGATCGCACGGCAGTTCGAATTCTTCATCTGACGCCAGCTGACGGGCGATGTGCGCCTTGAGCTGAACCAGCGTGGACTCGATTTCCTCGTGCTGGGCCTTGTCGGTGTAGTGCGGCGGCTCGGCGAACAGGGCGTCGATCCACTCGCGATCAGGCACGGATTCGGCACAGATCGACAGCGCGGTCAGGTAGCCATGGGCGGCTACATAGTCCAGCGCTTCGTCATGCAGCTCATCGGCATCGAGGAAGGCTTGCAGGCGGTGTAATTGCTCAGCGAAGGACATTGAAGGACTACCTTGGAAATAAACGATGCTGAATTCTAGGCCCTGAGGGCGCCAGATGCCAGCGAAGAGGGCCATGGAAGCGGGATTGCGATGAATTTCGACCGCTCGTGTCACGACTGTCCTATCTGTCCGGGCGCTCCGGTATACTGCCGCGCTTTGCGATTTTCACAGCGACTGTTCACCCGCTGTAGCGGCACCATCCGGGGTATCTATGCTCGACCAGGCTCAACGCGTACTTAAAGACATCTTCGGCTACGACAGCTTCCGTGGTCGCCAGGGTGCCATTATCGAGCGCGTGGCCAGCGGCGGCGATGCCTTGGTGCTGATGCCCACCGGCGGTGGCAAATCCCTGTGTTTCCAGGTGCCCGGCCTGCTGCGCGAGGGGCTGGCGGTGGTGGTTTCGCCGCTGATCGCCTTGATGGACGATCAGGTCGCAACCCTCGAAGAACTCGGTGTATCGGCGGCAGCGCTGAACTCCACCTTGAGCGCCGAGCAGCAGCGCGACCTGGCCAACCGGATTCGTCTGGGCGAAGTCAAGATGCTTTATCTTGCGCCCGAGCGCCTGGTTCAGCCGCGCATGCTGGCGTTTCTGCAAAACCTCAAGATCGCTTTGTTCGCCATCGACGAAGCCCACTGCGTGTCGCAGTGGGGGCATGACTTCCGCCCCGAATACCTGCAGCTGGGGCAACTGGCCGAGCTGTTCCCGGACGTGCCGCGCATCGCCCTGACCGCCACCGCCGACAAGCGCACCCGCGAAGAAATCGTCACGCGCCTGCACCTGCAGAACGCCGAGCGTTTCCTGTCGAGCTTCGACCGGCCCAACATCTTCTACCGCATCGTGCCCAAGGAACAGCCGCGCAAACAGCTGCTGGCGTTCCTCTCCGAGCGCCGCAGCGATGCCGGTATCGTCTATTGCCTGTCGCGCAAGAAGGTCGAGGAAACCGCCGCTTTCCTCAGCGACAACGGCTATCCGGCGCTGCCGTATCACGCAGGATTGCCGATCGAAACCCGCTCCGAGAATCAACGCCGCTTCCTGAATGAAGAGGGCTTGATCATGGTCGCGACCATCGCCTTCGGCATGGGCATCGACAAGCCCAACGTGCGGTTCGTGGCGCACATGGACCTGCCCAAATCCCTGGAAGCCTACTACCAGGAAACCGGTCGGGCAGGGCGCGATGGTCTGCCGGCCGATGCCTGGATGGCCTATGGTCTGCAGGACGTGGTGATGCTCAAGCAGATGCTGCAGAACTCCGAGGGCGACGAACGTCACAAGCGCGTCGAGCAACACAAGCTCGATGCCATGTTGTCGCTGTGCGAAGAAACCCGCTGCCGTCGTCAGGCGCTGCTGGCCTATTTCGACGAAGACATGCCCAACCCCTGCGGCCATTGCGACAACTGCGTCGATGGCGTGCAGACCTGGGATGCCACCGAAGCCGCGCGTCAGGCGTTGTCGGCGATTTACCGAACTGGCCAGCGCTATGGCGTGGGTCATTTGGTGGATGTCCTGCTGGGCAAGGAAAACGACAAGGTGCAGAGCTTCGGTCATCAGAAACTTGCCGTATTTGGCGTGGGCAAGGGCCGCAGCGACGGCGAATGGCGCTCGCTGTTCCGTCAATTGGTGGCCCGTGGTCTGGCCGATACCGACCTCGAAGGCTACGGCGGCCTGCGCCTGAGCGACACCTGTCGTCCGCTGCTGCGTGGCGAAGTCACCCTGCAGCTGCGTCGCGACCTCAAACCCCAGACCACCGCGAAGGCTTCCGGCAGCAGTCCGGCGAGCCAACTGGTGCGTGGCGAAGAGCGCGAACAGTGGGAAGCGCTGCGTGCCCTGCGCCGCAAGCTGGCCGAAGAGCATGGCGTGCCGCCATACGTCATCTTCCCGGACTCGACTCTGCTGGAAATGCTGCGCAGTCAGCCGGGGACCCTGGCCGAGATGGCGCGGGTCAGCGGCGTCGGTGCGCGCAAGCTGGAGCGTTACGGCGAGGCCTTCCTCGAAGTGCTCGGCGGTGGGGCCCCTGCGCCACGGGTAGTCACCGACCTGCGTCACGAGCTGATCAGCCTGGCCCGCGCAGGCATGACGCCGATGCAGATCGCCGGTCAGCTGCAATGCTCGGAAAAGAACGTCTACACCATGCTGGCCGAGGCCATCGGTAAACAGCAACTGTCGCTGGAACAGGCGCTCGATTTGCCCGAAGACCTGCTCAGCGAGATTCAGGACGCCTTCCTCGACGGCGAAGGCGAACTGCCACCCGTGGCCGCGATTGCCGAGATGTTTACCGGCCGCGTGCCCGAGGGCGTGCTGTATTGCGTGCGCGCGGCGTTGCAATCCGAGTTTGAGGTCTGACGCGAAAGCCTGAGTGTGCAGGGCCTCTGTGGGAGTGAGCTTGCTCACGATTGCGGCGCGCCTGTGCACAGTATTTCGATTCTGCAGGCCCATCCAGGCGCTGAGCCTGAACCTCGTGCCACGTCAAACCCGCCGCTTTCCGGTGTACCGCGCCCCTGTGCGACGAAACACCACGCCGCGCCCCTTGCCTCGTCAAAAGCTCCATGATTAGCTGCCTATTAATTAGGAATCGCTTTTAACCGTTGAGTTACCTATGCCGTTAACTGAAGAACACCGCTTTGGCATGCAATTGGCCAACCTCTCCCGGGGCTGGCGTGCCGAGCTTGATCGTCGTCTGGCTGACCTGGGTCTGTCCCAGGCCCGTTGGCTGGTTTTGTTGCATCTGGCGCGTTTCGAAGAGCCGCCCACACAGCGCGAGCTCGCGCAAAGCGTCGGCGTTGAAGGCCCGACCCTGGCCCGTTTGCTCGACAGTCTGGAGAGTCAGGGGCTGGTGCGCCGACAAGCCGTGGTCGAGGACCGTCGGGCGAAAAAGATCCTGCTGTGCGACACCGCCAAGCCCTTGATCGAACAAATCGAGACCATCGCCACGGCGCTGCGTCATGAACTGTTCGAGGGCATCGACGAAGATGATCTGCGCGTTTGCATGCGCGTGCACTCGACAATTCTGGGCAATCTGGAAAAATCCTGAGGTCATGGCCCTGCGCCATCCACAAATACGTTGAACCTGCCGAAACATCCTGTTCTATTTGCAGCCATACTGCGTCAGTTCACACCACGATATTTGCAGGGAAGCCTGCCTCATAAGGGTTCGCATGCTGAAGAGTTTTCAGGCCGGTAGTCGGCGCGGGAGTCACGGATCGTTTCGCGTTCAGTCGGGTCTTCGTACGGGGTTGCTGGCGTTTGCCGTCGCCTCGGCCTCCATGCTGCACAGCTCCATGGCGGCAGCGCTGGGGTTGGGGGAAATCAGCCTGCACTCGGCACTGGGGCAGCCGTTCAATGCCGACATCGAGCTGATCGAGGCGGGCGGTCTGACCCCTGAGGAGATCGTCGTCACCCTCGCATCGGCAGAAGCGTTCTCCAAGGCAGGCGTGGAGCGGGTGTTCTTCCTCAATGACCTGCGCTTCACGCCCGTCATTCGCGGCAACCGGGCCGTGGTGCACGTTGAGTCGCACAAGGCTGTGACCGAACCCTATCTGGATTTTTTGGTGCGTCTGTCGCGCCCCAATGGCGATCAGCTGCGCGAATACACCGTGCTGCTGGACCCGCCCAATTCGCCCACCGGTCTGGCAGCCACCCGCAGCCGTGCGCAATCCCCTGCGGCGGTCAGCAAGAATGATCAATCGCGCCTGCCGGTCGCTCCACCAAAAGCGGTTCAGGGCAAGCATTACACTGTGGTCTCCGGCGACACCCTGGCAGGCATCGCCCGGCAGATTCAAACGCCGGGCAGCAAGGCGACCTCCGCCGAGCTGATCAACGGCATCCAAGCGCTCAACCCGCAGGCGTTTCCTAACGGCGAGCGCAGCCAGTTGAAGGTCGGGCAAAGCCTGCTGCTGCCTGACAATGCGACCGAGCCCAAAACTGCGGCGCCAGCGTCGGCTGCGACCCCGCCTGCAACGCCCGCGTCGACACCCGCGCCTCAGCCTGCTCCGTCCGCGCCCAACGCCGCCGAGCAATTGACTGCCACGGCGATGGAAAACCAGCAGCTGTCCAAATCCGTCGAGGAGTTGAAACAGCAGGTCCAGCAGATCACCGCTGACGAGTCGGGCAAAGACAAACAGATCATTGAGTTGCAAACGCAGCTGGCCGAGATGAAAGCCTTGGCCTCCCGACCGGCTCCAGTGCCTGCCGCGACCAGTGCCCCGGTACAAAAAACCGAACCTGTCACGCCTGCCGCAGCCCCTGCTCCTGTTGCTCCGCCACAGGATGACGATCTGCCGTGGACGACGATGATCGCGGGCCTGTTGCTGGTTCTCCTGCTGCTGGCGCTGGCCTGGTCAGTGCGTCGCAACCGCATCAAGAACCAGCAGGCATTGCACGCCGAGCCGTTCGAGGTCGCGGAGCCGATCGTCAAGCCGGCCCAGGCCACCGTGACGCCGGTGTTCGAAGTGCCGGCGGTGACGCCACGCCCGGCTGCAGCCACATCGTCGACTGCCGCGCCCACAGGGCAGCGTCTGGCAGGCGCCGCAACCGATGCCCTGGACGGCGCGAGCATTTATATCGCCTATGGCCGTTTCGCCGAGGCGTTGGCCATTTTGCGCGAGGCGCTGGACAAACAGCCTCAACGAACCGATGTGCGCATGCGCATCCTCGAATTGCTGGGCGAGCAGGGCAATGTCGAAGGTTTCGAACAGGAAGAGAAGGTGCTACTGGCCCACGGCATCGAGCGTGAAAAGCTCGCCGAAATCCGCGCCCGTTACCCGAAACTCAAGGCCGAACCTGCACCTGTCGCACCCCCTGTCCCTGCGCCTTCAGTGGCCCCGGCCGTGGTGGCGGGCGCCGCGGTTGCCGCAGCAACAGTTGCAGCGGCCGCCGCAGAGAAACCACCGGCACAGCTGGACGAAAACGCAGCGGCAGCCCTGAATCCGGAGCCTGTCGACGACTTCCAGCTCAACCTGGATGATTTGTCCATGGATGCTGACTGGGATCTGGTCGACCCGTTCGACAGCGCCCCTGCACCCCGTAAGCCGGATGTGCCTGCCGAGCCTGAAGTGGACCCAACCTTCGCCTCTGACCTCAAGCAGTTGCCCGAAGTCTTCGAGATGCCTGACGAGCAATTCCTCAGCGATTTCGCTGAAGAAGAGCAAGCGCCGCAGATTGAATTCGAACCGGCCCCCGAGTCCGTTGCCCAGAGTGACAGCGACTTGCTGGACGACGCGTTTCTCGACAGCTTCATGACAGACGACACCGAATTCGACCTGATGGACCTGGACGACGCGCCCCTGAGCAAGATCAACGAAGCCCAGGTGCTGATCGACGATGGCAACATCGAAGAGGCCCGCCGCCTGTTGCAGGAAGTGATCGACGAGTCCGATGACGGCCCGCAGCAAACCGCCCGCGATCTGCTGGCAGGGCTGGGCTGATCGATGAGCGCCAAGGCCGAAATCACCATCACCTACTGCACGCAATGCCAATGGCTGTTGCGTGCGGCCTGGCTGGCTCAGGAGCTGCTCAGCACCTTTGGCGACGACTTGGGCAAGGTCTCGCTGGTGCCTGGCACTGGCGGCGTCTTCATCATTACCTGTGATGACGTGCAGATCTGGGAGCGCAAGACGGAAGGTGGTTTTCCCGAAGCCAAGGTGCTCAAGCAGCGGGTTCGCGATCAAATCGACCCGGATCGTGACCTCGGCCACAACGATCGCAGCAAAGACTCCAACAGCGCGCTGGACAGCTGACAGGCCCCGATAGAAACCGTCGATAGGCCACCTGTGCGTGATGATCCGGGTGGTGACTACCTGCGCCCGCATCACTGTCACGCCGCTGCCGTTTTCCGACGTCTTGCTGCTGCATCGCGAGCGAGACGTCAGTACGCCTGACAGCCCACCGTGTCATCAAACTTCAATCTGCTGGTCATGTTCACTTCACCCACCCGGTCCACCCTTGTGGAAAACCGAGCGGAGGCTGTCCATGAGCATTGCCGAGAACGTGAAGCCCAGTCGTAAACAACGTGTCCGGACCTTGTGGATTTCAGACGTTCACCTGGGAACCCGGGATTGTCAGGCCGAGCATCTGTCCGCCTTTCTCAAGCAGTATCATGCCGACAGGATTTATCTGGTCGGCGATATCATCGACGGCTGGAAACTGCGCGGCGGCATGTACTGGCCCCAGGCGCACACCAACGTCATCCGCCGCCTGCTGACCATGAGCAAGCGCGGCACCGAGGTCATCTACGTCACCGGCAACCACGACGAATTCCTGCGTCGCTACTCCACACTGATCCTCGGCAACATCCAGCTGGTGGACGAAGCCGAGCACGTTACCGCCGACGGCCGTCGCCTGCTGGTGATTCATGGCGATCAGTTCGACGTCATCACCCGTTATCACCGCTGGCTGGCGTTTCTCGGCGACTCGGCCTACGAATTCACCCTGACCCTCAACCGCTGGCTCAACCACTGGCGCGCCAAATACGGCAAGGGTTACTGGTCGCTGTCGGCGTACCTCAAGCACAAGGTCAAGACCGCGGTGAACTTCATCAGTGACTTCGAAGAAGCCATCGCCCACGAATGCGTGAAGCGCGGCCTGGACGGTGTGGTGTGCGGGCACATTCACCACGCAGAAATCCGTCAGGTGGGCGGTGTGGAATACCTCAATTGCGGTGACTGGGTGGAGTCCTGCACCGCGCTGATCGAGCACTGGGACGGCGCCATCGAGCTGTACAAGCTGGCCGATGCCCACGTGAAGGCCAAGAGCCTGGAAGTGCAGCCTGCCGCCGAGACGGTTTGAGAAGTCAGAACGGATTATCCACAGGCTCATAAGCCCTGTGGATAGGCCGCCATCAGAACGGCACCTTGCCTGTCAGCATGTCCTTGTACATCACGAAATCGCCCAACAGGCTGTAGAACGGGTGCTTGAACGTGGCCGGGCGATTCTTCTCGAAAAAGAAATGCCCCACCCAGGCGAAGGTGTAGCCCGCCAGCGGTAACACCCACAACAACAGCCAGTTGGCGCTGAGCAGAGCGGTCGCCGCAATCAGGATGACCAGCGTGGTGCCGATGAAATGCAGGCGGCGGCAGGTGCTGTCGCGGTGTTCCTGCAGGTAATACGGGTAGAAGTCAGCGAAATGCGTGAAGCTTTTGACGTTATCCACTGCATGCCTCTCTTGTTGTGCTGCACCTGTGCAGTTTAGCCGAAGGCCGCTTCAGACCAGTGACAATGGGTGCCAACGTAGTATCCTTCGGCTATCAGTCGCAGGGGGCGTCTGACTGGAACAAGAAGACGTGGCCATGGAAAAAACGACTTCTTCAAGCTGGGCGATGGGGATCGTCAAGTCCCTTGAAATGGATGGTCTGGACTGCCGCGCGTTATTCAAGGAACTGGGGTTGGTGTACGCCGATCTCGAAAACCCTGACGCCCGCTTCCCACAGGACGCCATGACCCGGCTCTGGCAACGGGCGGTGGAGTTGTCCGGCAACCCGGCGGTGGGGCTGAACATGTCCAGGTTCGTGAGACCGGCGTCGTTCAGCGTGGCCGGTTACGCACTGATGTCCAGCCGCACCCTTAAAGAAGGCTTCGAGCGGTTGGTGCGGTATCAGCGCATCATCGCCGACAGCGCCGATCTGAGTTTCAAGCTGCTGCCCGAAGGCTATGCGCTGATCCTGACCGTGCATGGCGATCTGCTCCCTCCCACACGACAAAGCGCCGAAGCCTCGCTGGCCTTCGCTTTGGCATTCTGCGGCTGGCTCACGGGGCGACCGCTGCACCCGCGTCAGGTGTTGATCCAGGGCGATACGCCCAAGAACGTCGAGCCCTACAAGAAGTTCTTCCACGCGCCGCTGACCTTCAACGCGCCTTACGACGCCCTGGTGTTCGAGCGCGCCGACATGGAAGCGCCGCTGCCCACCGCCGACGAGGCGATGGCCAAGCTGCACGATCGTTTCGCCGGAGAATTCCTCGCCCGCTTTGCCAGCAATCGCGTGACCCATCAGGCCCGGCAGGTGCTGTGCCGGCTGTTGCCCCAGGGCGAGCCCAAGCGCGAGGCAGTGGCGCAGAGTCTGCACCTGTCCCAACGCACCTTGCAGCGTCGCTTGCAGGAGGAGGGCACCAGTTTTCAGACCCTGCTCGACGACACACGCCGGGAGCTGGCCGAGCAATACCTGGCCCAGCCGCAGATGACCTTGCTGCAGATCGCATATTTGTTGGGGTTTGCCGATCCGAGTAATTTCTTCCGGGCGTTCCGGCGCTGGTTCGACGAGACACCGGGGGAGTATCGGATCAGAAAATTGATTGAGTGAGCGCTGATGCCTCTGTGGATTAATGCCGCCAAAACGCCGGAATGCACAGCACCAGCACGGTGATGATTTCCAGCCTGCCCAACAGCATTCCCACCGACAGAATCCACTTCGCAGCGTCCGGCAAGGTCGAGAAATTGCCCGCAGGACCAATGGTCTCGCCAAGGCCTGGCCCCACGCCAGAGACCGTACTGGCAGCGCCGGTGAGGGCGGTCATCCAGTCCAGCCCCAACAGCGACAGCAGCAAGGCGATCAGGCAAATGGTGAAGGTAAAAAAGAATGAGAATGTCAGGATCGAACGCACGATCTCGTCGTCCAGCCGATGGCCGTTGTACTTCTGCTTGATCACCGCCCGCGGGTGGATCAGCTGATTGAGGTTGGCCTTGAGCAGGATGTACGCCACCTGAAAACGGAACACCTTCACCCCGCCTGCGGTCGAGCCCGAGCAGCCGCCGATGAAGCCGATGTAGAAGAAGAACATCAACGCGAAGTTGCCCCACAGGCTGTAATCGCCCAAGGCAAAACCGGTGGTGGTGACGACGGAGGTGACGTTCAGCGCCACGTGGCGCAGGGCGTCGTACCACGGAAGGTCGGTGGTGGCCCAGTACCAGAGCGTCATCAGCAGCCAGGTCACCAGCAGCAGGCCGATGAAGCCCTGCACTTGCTCATCCTTGATCAGCGCCTTGCGATGACCGCGCAGGGTGGCGACGTACAGGGTGAACGGCAGGCTGCCGAGGATCATCATCACGATCGCCACCCAATGCACCGCCGGTTGTGGCCACTTGGCCAGGGACTGGTCGGAAG
>CAURWS010000089.1:0-9685 GCA_963528485.1 uncultured Pseudomonas sp.
GCGGATGACTTGGGCATTCCCCACGAGCTGATGCTCGACAAGCTGGTGTTCACCGGGGCGAAGATCGGCGATCACATGGTCGCCGGGATGCAGCCTGCCGACGCCAAGACCTGGTTCGGCGCCGCGCCGCCGGATCTGACGCTGGTGGCTCGCGTGCGTGGCACAGACTGGCTCTATGGCTACTTGCGTTCGTTCTACGAGGACCCTGCGCGCCCTTGGGGCGTGAACAACAAGGTCTTCCCGAATGTCGGCATGCCCAATGTGCTGGTGGGGCTGCAGGGGCGTCAGGTCATCGGCTGTAAGCAAGTCCAGGTGGTCGAGGAGGGCAAGAAGCAGTTCGATCCGTTGACCGGCTCGCCCTTGACTCACGAGGCCTGCGATCAACTCACCATCGTGCCTAAAACAGGGACCCTGACCGAAGAGCAATTCGACGAGAAAGTGAAGAATCTGGTGACCTTCCTCGCCTACTCGGCGAACCCGGTCAAGCTGCAGCACCAGCGCATCGGCACCTACGTGCTGCTGTATCTGGCCGTGCTGTTCATCTTCGCGTACCTGCTCAAACGCGAATACTGGAAGGATGTGCACTGATTCAGGAGTGGTCGTGCGGTAGACGGAACGCGCTCTGGAGAGCCTCGTTCGGGTAATGGACGCAGAGCGGGTATAGTGGCGGGCGAAAGATTGCAGAATTTACTTCGCGTAAATGAGCTATCTTGTCGCCCGCGACGAACACCCGCTCATTGTGGATGTTGCCGGAGGCGCCTTCAGGGCGCGTTCGTTTTTCTGCTTTTCGAATATTTAACAAGCGAGGAGGATCGCCATGGGCGTGACCAACCGGTTGGCCTGTTACTCCGACCCCGCCGACCACTATTCCCATCGCGTGCGTATCGTGCTCGCCGAGAAAGGTGTCAGCGCCGAGATCATCGATGTTGCCGAGGGTCAGCATTCGGCGAAACTGATCGAGGTGAACCCTTATGGCAGCGTACCGACCCTGGTCGACCGCGACCTGGCGTTGTACGAGTCGACAGTGGTCATGGAATACCTGGATGAGCGTTACCCGCATCCGCCTTTACTGCCGGTTTACCCTGTGGCCCGGGCCAACAGTCGTCTGCTGATGCACCGCATCCAGCGTGACTGGTGCGCCCTGGTGGATGTCATTCTGGATGCGCGCAGCAAAGAAGCTGCACGGGTTCAGGCGCGCAAGGAGTTGCGCGAAAGTCTGACCGGCGTCTCGGCGCTGTTTGCGGAAAAGCCTTTTTTCCTCAGTGACGAGCAAAGTCTGGTCGACTGCTGTCTATTGCCCATACTCTGGCGCCTGCCGATTCTGGGTATCGAGTTGCCGCGGCCTGCCAAGCCGCTGCTTGATTATATGGAGCGCCAGTTCGCTCGTGAGGCATTCCAGGCAAGTCTGTCTGGTGCCGAACGCGACATGCGCTAAGGCTTAAGGAACCGTTCGATGAACTCCAGTCGCCCCTATCTGATCCGTGCTCTTTACGAGTGGATCGTGGATAACGATTGCACGCCGCACATTCTGGTCAACGCCGAGTACCCGGCGGTACAAGTCCCGCAAGGCTTCGCCAACGACGGACAGATCGTGCTCAACATCTCGCCGAGTGCCGTGCGCCATCTGCACATGGACAACGACGCGGTGAGCTTCGAAGGCCGCTTTGGTGGTGTGCCGCACAGCCTGTACGTGCCTGTCGCTGCGGTCATGGGCATTTACGCCCGTGAGAACGGCCAAGGCATGGTCTTCGATCTGGAGCCCGCTGTGGACGATGATGAAGACCTGGATGTCGATGACGACATGCCGCCACCGGACGACGAGCCACCACGCCCGACGGGCCGGCCGAGTCTGAAAGTGGTCAAGTGATCGATTGCGCGGTAATGAAAAAGGCGATCCCGAGGGATCGCCTTTTTTGTGTCGCGGTTTTGACGATCAGTCGATGTACTCAAACAGCTTCACGATCTTCTGCACGCCGCCCACGCCTTGAACCAGGTTGGTCGCGCGGTTGGCTTCTGCCTGGGTCAGCAGGCCGAGCAGGTAGACGATGCCGTTCTCGGTCACGACCTTGATGCGCGAACCTGGAATGGCGCTGTCAGTCAGCATTTCGGTCTTGATCTTGCTGGTCAGCCATGCGTCGTTGCTGCGGGCCAGCATCGACGAAGGTGCGATGACCTGCAGCTCGTTGTTGACCTTCTTCACCTTCTGCACCTGGCTTGCGGTCTGCTCGGCCAGTTGCTTGAGGTCGGCGCGCGGGGTCTGGCCGGCCAGCAGGACGACACCGTTGAAGCTGGTGACAACGATGTGCGAGTTGTTGTCCAGGTCAGGGCTGGCCTTGGCAATGTTGACCGCAACCTTGGTTTCGATCAGCGAGTCATCGATCTTGCTGCCCAGTGTACGGGTGCCGCGATCGTCGTCGATCGGTGCTTCGCGACTGGCGTTGACCACCGAACTGCATCCGCTGATGCCCAGGCAGAGCGTCAGAGCCAGCAGGCTTAAACGTTTGGATATCATTCTTCACTCCCGAACAATTGGCTGTCGATCAAGTCGCAAAGGCAGTGGATCGACAACAGGTGGACTTCCTGGATACGTGCGGTGACCTTGGCAGGGACGCGAATCTCCACGTCCTCCGGCAACAGCAGCGAGGCAACGTCACCACCGTCGCGGCCGGTCAGGGCTACGACAATCATTTCCCGATCATGTGCGGCCTGGATGGCCTGAATGATGTTGGCCGAGTTGCCGCTGGTGGAAATCGCCAGCAACACATCGCCTGGCTGGCCCAGGGCGCGAATCTGTTTGGAAAAGATTTCGTTGTAGCTGTAGTCGTTGGCGATCGAGGTGATCGTCGAGGTGTCGGTGGTCAGCGCGATGGCGGGCAGACTCGGGCGTTCGCGCTCGAAGCGGTTGAGCAGCTCGGACGAGAAGTGCTGGGCGTCACCGGCCGATCCGCCGTTGCCGCACGCAAGCATTTTGCCTTCGTTGAGCAGGGCGTTGACCATCACCTGGCTGGCTTGCTCGATGTAGGGTGCAAGAACGTCCATCGCCTGTTGCTTGGTATCGATGCTGGCCTGAAAAAGCTGGCGAATTCGGGATTGCATGTCCATCTATGAAAACCTTAATAGGTGCGGCTGATCGGGCGAGACCTGAGACAGGTCATCGGCTTTCCGGCACAAAACTGTGCTGCCCGCAAAGCAAAAAGCAAAAATCGGTGTGCAGAGAAGTCTGGCGGCGAACAGGCTGGCGCTGCATGCTATCGAAAACTTCAACTCTCGAAGGCATGTTGCAGCCAGTTCAGCGCAGGTGCCGCGCCCGGGTCGCCATTGATTGCCACGACATCGAAACGGCAGGGGGAATCAGACCATTTCGACTCGCTCTGCAAGAACCATTGTGCGGCCAGGATGAGCTTTTCCTGCTTGCGAAAATCGACGCTTTCCAGCGCGCCACCCCATCCGGCGTGGCGCCTATAGCGAACTTCGACGAATACTACTGTATCGCCGTCGAGCATGACCAGATCAAGCTCGCCGCGTTTGCATGACCAGTTCTGCGTGATCAGTTGCAAACCCTGTTGTTGCAGATGGCGCAGGGCGTAGGCCTCAGCCTCCTGCCCTGCGGTTTTTCGCGTGTTGCCTGGGGTCAAGGCGCGGTGTCCGGCAGGCGTTGAACCTTGCCGTCAACGAACTGGGCCCAAGGCAGCTGACGCTCGATGCGTTGACCCTGACCGATGGCCAGGCTGCCCGAGAGACCGTCGATACGGCTTTCAGGCAGGGTCTTGAGTTGGGTCAGGCGTGGCGCCAGGCGATAGGCGTCGATACCCATGGCGTACAGACGACCCAGACTGCCGGCGGCTTGTGGCCACTGAGTGGTCACTTGCTGACGCAGCGGGTCGGTGGCGTTCAGCAGCCAGGGGGTTTCGCAGAAGCGCACACCCGCCAGGTCGTTGTACATCGCCTGATCGCCGCTGTTGGTGAACAGATGCGAGGTCGCGTAAACAGGCACGTCGCCTGCGTACTGGAAGACCATGGTTGGTTTGATCTGTTGAGCTTGCTGCGGCGTTGCGGCCAGGAACATGAAATCGACGTCCTGACGGCGGGTCGGCTGAGCGGCGGCCTGAGCACCGGTAGTGCTTTGCAGGCGCTGTGCGCGACCTTCGCTGTTACGCAGCTGGAACAGATCGGCGACCTGTTGCGCCAGTTGGACCGGCTGATCAATGCGCTCTACACCCAGAAGGGTGCCGCCCTTGGCTTGCCAGCTCTGACGGAAGGCATCGAGCACGCGATCGCCCCATTCGCCTTTCGGCACCATGGCCACGGCGCTGCGCTTGCCATCGGCCCATGCGCGACGAGCCACTTCGCGGGCTTCGTCTTCAGCGGCCAGGCCAAACTGAAACAGCTCGGCAGGGCCTTGGGCACCGGCGTCGCTGTAGTTCAGCGCCAGGGTGGTGATCGGCAATTGCGGGTGAGCACTCAGTTGTTTGACCAGCGGTTTTTCCAGCGGGCCGACGACCATCTGCACCCCAGCGGCTTTGGCCTGAGCGTAGAAGGCGTCCATCGAGGTCACGCGGGAGCTGTCGAACACTTCAATGGCAGGTGGCTTCTGGCCGGCTTGTTGCGCTTGATAGTGAGCCGCCATGAAGCCGTCACGCAGGGCGCGAGCGACAGAGGCCAGCGGGCCGTCCTGTGGCAGCAGCAGGGCGATCTTGGTCAGCGGCTGGCTTTTCAGTTCGCGCAGCTGAGCAAGGGAGGTCGGCAGTTGACGAGCAGCGGGGTGCTGCGGGTTCTGCGCTTTCCAGTTGTCGATGGCGGCCTGTTGCTGTTCCAGCGTGCCGGCGCCTTTGACGGCGCGCGCGAGGCTCAGCCAGCCGCCCATGTCGTCGTTGGCATTGCTTTGCAGCTGCTCGGGTGGCAGGGCTGCGACCAGCGTCCAGATCGCGTCGTTGTTGGCGCTCAAGGCGTCGCCTTGCAGCAGCGGGCCCATGAACACGCGCTCGCTGGCGGCGGCGAGGGTCTGGCCATCGGCTTCCAGAGCGCGGGCGCGAACGGTGTGGGTGCGGGTCTGCAGGTCAACCGGCATTTCAGCCAGGTGCTGCAGGCTTGGGTGGTTGAGCGCGGTCAGCGCAGCTTTTGGCTGGCTGCGACCCAGTGCCAGTTCGGCAGACAGGGTGTTGGCGTAGATCTGCTTGTCAGTCTTGAGTTGGTCCATCTGGACCTGCTCCAGGATGCTCGCAGCGCGTCCCGGGTTGTTCTGGCGTGCAGCCAGGTCGGCAGCGGTCAGGCGCAGCAGGGCGGCCTGATCCGGCGTCTTGGCGGCCGCGGCTTGTTCGAGCAACTGCTCGATGCTGGCGTCAGGGGTGCGTGGCAGTTCGCCAAGACTGGAGGAGGGCGAACCGGCACAAGCGGCCAACAAGGCAGCCAGGCAGAGGGCAGAGAACAGCCGCAGGCAAGCGATCATGTGTATGTTCCTGATACTCGAGCAAATAAGCGTGGAATTGTACCCAAGCACTGGCCGGGGCGCGATGTTGTAGGCGTTAAAGCAGCGATATTGGTCGCCCTGAAGCGCAAACAGGTGTTTCGGCCAGTGGTTTTTCCTGTTCCCTGGCAAGAGCTGCGGCAGCTGGGTGAATCCGTCGACCCATTTTTCAATCTCCCTGATTCTGTCGCCTTAACCTGTACAATGCGGGCTTTAACCAGACATGAGGTGTGCGCTTTGACTGCTCCGGGTGCTTTGAATTCCACTACAGGCGCGCTTTATGTGGTGGCCACGCCAATCGGCAACCTGGATGACATGAGCGTGCGTGCCTTGAAGGTATTGCGCGAGGTTTCATTGATTGCCGCAGAAGATACGCGGCACTCGTTACGGCTGATGCAGCATTTCGGCATCACCACGCCGCTGGCGGCCTGCCACGAACACAACGAACGGGACGAGGGCAGTCGCTTCATCGCGCGCCTGCAGGCAGGCGATAACGTTGCGCTGATTTCGGACGCAGGCACGCCGCTGATTTCCGATCCGGGCTATCACCTGGTGCGTCAGGCGCGGGCAGCGGGCATTCAGGTGATTCCTGTTCCGGGCGCCTGTGCGCTGATTGCGGCGCTGTCGGCGGCGGGGCTGCCGTCGGACCGTTTCATCTTCGAAGGTTTTCTCCCGGCCAAGTCGGTCGGGCGCAAGGCTCGGCTTGAGTTGCTCAAGGAAGAACCGCGCACGGTCATCTTTTATGAAGCGCCGCACCGGATTCTCGAATGCCTGCAGGATCTGGAAGAGATCTTCGGCGCCGAACGTCCGGCGGTGTTGGGGCGTGAGCTGACCAAAACGTTCGAAACGCTCAAAGGCCTGCCATTGGGTGAGCTGCGCGCGTTCGTCGAAGGCGACAGCAATCAGCAGCGCGGCGAATGCGTGGTGCTGGTCGCGGGCTGGAGCGAGCCTGAAGGCGAGGATGCGATTGGCGCCGAGGCGCGGCGGGTGCTGGACCTGCTGCTGCAGGAAATGCCGCTTAAACGTGCGGCGGCGCTGGCGGCGGAGATCACAGGCGTGCGCAAGAATCTGCTGTATCAGGTCGCCCTGGAAAAACAGAAAAGCGAGTGAACAGAGTTCGTCGGCCCGTCGTCTAAATGTGCGAGGGGCTTATTAAAGCTTGTTCTTGAGCCGACCAGCCATTAACCTTGGCGGCGGAGAGTCGATTGGACAGTCGCTGCCTTTCATTGTTCCGCAATGAAGGGGGGAGGAAAGTCCGGGCTCCATAGGGCGGAGTGCCAGGTAATGCCTGGGGGGCGTGAGCCTACGGAAAGTGCCACAGAAAATAACCGCCTAAGCACTTCGGTGCCGGTAAGGGTGAAAAGGTGCGGTAAGAGCGCACCGCACGTCTGGCAACAGTTCGTGGCTAGGTAAACCCCACTCGGAGCAAGACCAAATAGGGTTCCAAGGCGTGGCCCGCGCTGGAACCGGGTAGGTTGCTAAAGATGTCCAGTGATGGCCATCGTAGAGGAATGACTGTCCTCGACAGAACCCGGCTTACAGATCGACTCTCCACCTTTCCCCACCCCCCTCGTTTTTCCTCGTACAACCCCTCGTCGTAATACCGAAAAAATCTTAAACCTCACAAACTACTTTAACTTCGAGCCTCATCTTTTTGAGTTCCTTCGGATTTATCCGTAGGAATTGTCCGAAATTTCCCCGAAGTTCTCTGTTACCCCTCCTAAATCTCCGTCCTGTAAGGGTTTTCCTTAAGAAGTCGCCTTGACGGTGTGGTGGGCGGATTCCTATAGTGTGCGCAAGTGGCGGAAAGTGGCGTGAAGTGGGTTTTTTGAGCGCAAAAAGATAATATTCGGAGAAAGCGCCTGTGTTCCGTGGTGCAAACGCAATCAATCTCGACGCAAAGGGCCGTCTCGCTATGCCGAGCCGGTACCGTGACGAGCTCGATTCGCGCAGCGCCGGCCAATTGATCGTGACCATTGATACCGTCGACCCATGCTTGTGCATCTATCCGCTCCCTGAATGGGAATTGATCGAGGCCAAATTGCGTGAGTTGGCAACATTTCGTGAAGAAAACCGTCGTCTGCAGCGGCTGTTGATCGGTAACGCAGTAGATCTGGAACTCGATGGCAGTGGACGTTTCCTGGTGCCGCCTCGTTTGCGCGAGTACGCCAAGCTCGATAAGCGAGTGATGCTGGTAGGCCAGTTGAACAAGTTTCAACTGTGGGATGAGGACGCCTGGAACGCACTTGCTGATGCGGACCTTGCGGCCATTCAAAAACCGGGCGCGATGCCTGATGAACTGCGTGATTTGATCCTGTGACTATGAATAGCGGCTTTACCCACATCACCGTACTGCTCGAAGAAGCCGTCGAGGCTCTCGCGGTGCGCGCCGATGGCTGCTATATGGATGGCACATTCGGGCGGGGCGGACACAGCCGGCTCATCTTGCAGAGTCTCGGGCCGAACGGTCGACTTCTCGGGTTCGATAAAGATCCTCAAGCGATTGCCACCGGGCAAGCGCTGGCGGCCGAAGACGGCCGCTTTGTCATTGTGCAGCGCAGCTTTGCCGAGCTGGGGTCCGAGGCTCTGGAACGCGGCATTGACGGAAAAGTCAGCGGCATCCTGCTCGACCTCGGCGTTTCCTCGCCACAACTCGACGACCCTGAGCGCGGCTTCAGTTTCATGAACGACGGCCCGCTCGACATGCGTATGGACCCCTCCCGCGGTGTCAGTGCTGCCGAGTTCGTCAACACCGCACCCGCTGAAGAAATCGCCCGCGTGTTCAAGGAATACGGCGAAGAGCGCTTTGCCAAGCGCATGGCCGGTGCTGTGGTTGCGCGTCGCGAAACCCAGCCTTTCGAGCGCACCGGTGACCTGGCCGAAGTGCTGAAAGTCGCCAACCCTGCTTGGGAAAAGGGCAAAAACCCCGCAACCCGCGCGTTCCAGGGGCTGCGCATTCACGTCAACAACGAACTGGGCGATCTGGAAACCGGCCTTGAAGCCGCGCTCAACGCTCTGGAAGTGGGCGGCCGTCTGGCGGTCATCAGCTTCCACTCGCTGGAAGATCGCATCGTCAAACTGTTCATGCGCAAGCTGGTCAAGGGCGAGGCAGACAACATGCCGCGCAACCTGCCAATCCGCCATCAGGCATTCGAGCCGCGCATCAAGTTGATCGGCAAGGCGCAGTTCGCCTCTGACGAAGAAACCCGCGCCAACCCTCGCTCGCGCAGTGCCGTGATGCGTGTTGCGGAGAAACTCCGGTGAGCCGCGGTTTCTTCAAGCCATTGCCAGGCGGCAGCTTCTTCATGCTGCTGCTGTTCATTGCCGTCCTTGTGTCGGCAATCGCCGTTTCCTACAGCGCACACTGGAACCGTCAATTGCTGAACTCGCTGTACGCCGAACTCAGCGTTCGCGACAAGGCGCAGGCCGAGTGGGGCCGTCTGATTCTTGAACAAAGCACCTGGACCGCCCACAGCCGCATCGAGGCGCTGGCGACCGAGCAACTGAAAATGCGTATCCCGAACGCCGCCGATATCCGGATGGTGTCGCCATGATGAAACTCGAAGGGGCACTCTACCCTTGGCGCTTCCGCGTCGTGGTCGGCCTGTTGTCGGTGCTGGTGGCGGCAATTGCCTATCGCATCGTCGACCTGCAGGTCATCGATCATCGCTTCCTGATTGAACAGGGCGATGCGCGCAGCCTGCGAAACGTCTCGATTCCTGCGCACCGTGGTCTGATCACCGACCGCAACGGCGAGCCGCTGGCCGTCAGTACACCGGTCACCACTATCTGGGCCAACCCGTCCGAGATGCAGGCCGACAAGAGCAAGTGGTCGCAGCTGGCACAAGCCTTGGGGCAAGACCCGAAGGCCCTGGCTGATCGGCTGAACGAACAGGCCAGCAAGGAATTCATCTATCTGGTGCGCGGCCTGACCCCGGAGCAGGGCCAGTCGGTGCTCGATCTGAAAGTGCCCGGCGTCTACGGCAAGGAAGAATTCCGTCGTTTCTATCCGGCAGGTGATGTCACGGCGCACATGGTCGGCTTCACCGACCTGGACGACCACGGTCGCGAAGGGGTTGAGCTGGCCTATGACGACTGGCTTGCCGGGGTGCCTGGTCGGCGGCAAGTGATCAAGGACCGGCGCGGTCGCCTGATCAAAGACCTTCAAGTGAAGAAAAACGCCAAGGCCGGGAAGACCTTGGCTTTGTCTATTGACCTGCG
>CAURWS010000090.1:0-9619 GCA_963528485.1 uncultured Pseudomonas sp.
GTCGTTATGAATCGCTTTAAGCAGGGCTTTTGCCGGGTTCGCGGCGACCTTGCTCCCAATTGCGAAGCGTTGCGAGTTCAACATCGATGGCTGCCGCAAATCTTGCCTGCGAGAGGCCAGTGGATTTCCGGATCTCTTTGATGTGCAGTGCATCGACCACAAACACACGGGATGGGTCGCGTTCCCCACGAACGATTTCGTCCATTTGCTGGACGCTTTCCATCAAGTCTTCAAAGAATTTGCTCATGCCTGACTCCGGTGTAGTGCCGGGCCTCACGGCCGATAACTGCGCGCCGCCTCGCAATACTGCTCCTGCGCCAGCTTGTTCTTTTCGTCTTTGTCCTTGGCGAGGCGTTTGCTCCAGTCGCTGCACATGTCTTTGAAATAAGGCTCGGCGGCGCGGCGGCATTCGCGGTATTCGACGCTGTCGCTCTTGAAGTTCATGCACACGCTGCTGTTTTCGATGTGATTGTTGTAGATGCGATAGCGGGCTTCGTAGCGATTGCGGCCGTCGATTTCGCGGATGAATACGCCTGCCACATCGTAGTGACGGCCTGTGTCGGCTTTGGGCCTGGCGGCGGATTTGTACTGCGCCATGTAACGGTCCGAGACCATGCCTTGAGGGCGAGGAGCGTTGTAATCAGTGGGCTGAGCGTCGCCGAAGCGGCAGTTGATGACGTCCCGATCAATCACGTTGCCGTTTTTGAGGCAGTCGTCCAGCGGTTTGGTAGGGGCCGGCTGGGCAGTGTCGGGTTTGGGCGCGACGTAGACGACCTGTTCGGTGGTGCGGACTTCGGGCACTGCTGGTGCAGTGGCGGGCTCGTCGATGATTTCGACTTCCTGCACTGGCATGACTGAAACCTGAGCCGGTTTTTGCGTGTGAAACATCTGAATGATGAGGTAGATAATCGTGACCAGCAAAGCCAGACAGATGATCACACTGCTGAGAGGCCAGGTCTTTTTGGTCTGTACGACTTTTCGTTTGGCGGGATGCGAGCCCAGTACGACATCGAACTGATCCGGTGTCAGACGCTGCAAGACGATCAGCCCGTCGTCCTCGGGTGGCTGAGTGGATGGCATTGCCTCTCCTTGGCATATCGCGTGCTGGTGGGGTTTTTTGTGCGGGCGCGAACGAGCGATTGGTGGCGTAAGTAAATATTGCGGCGAGGTTAAACGGCGCAATGTTGTTTTGCTAGTAGCAGGTCGAGATGTTGTATCGAGTTTGTACCCTGCTTTGCATTTTTGTAACGCCCCAGGCGTATCGCTCGCGAGCCCGTCGCGTTAAGGTCGGCCCCCTCACGATGGTCCACGGAGTGGATGCTCATGCATCAAACCCTCGAACAGGTCTTCGGTTATCGGCAGTTTCGCCCCGGACAAGAGGCTGCCATCAGCGCAGTACTGGCCGGTCGCTCGGCGGCGGCGATTTTCCCGACAGGCTCCGGCAAGTCGTTGTGTTATCAGCTGCCAGCCTTGCTGCTGCCTCACCTGACGCTCGTCGTCTCGCCACTGCTGGCGCTGATTCAGGATCAGCTGGCGTTCCTGCAGCGCCATGGGATTTCGGCGGCCAGTATCGATTCGGCGCAGAGCCGTGACGAGGCCGCTGATGTGATGGCGCGTGCTCGCTCCGGGGAGCTGAAGATCCTGATGATTTCGGTGGAGCGTCTGAAGAACGAGCGTTTTCGGCACTTCATCTCCCACGTGCCGATTTCGCTGCTGGTGGTGGACGAGGCGCACTGCATTTCCGAGTGGGGCCATAACTTCAGGCCGGATTACCTCAAGCTGCCGGACTACCAGCGCGAGTTCAACATCCCGCAGACGTTGCTGCTCACCGCAACGGCCACGCCGCAGGTCATCACCGACATGCAGACCAAGTTCGCCATCGCCCCCGATGATGTGGTGACGACCGGCTTCTATCGGCCCAATCTCACGCTGTCGGTCGAACCCACGCCAGGGCGCGACAAGCGTCGACGCCTGGTGCAATGGCTGGGCGAGCGCGCCGGCGAGCCAAGCATCGTCTATGTCACGCTGCAGAAGACCGCCGAATTCGTCGCAGCGCACTTGGCGCAGAACGGCATTCCCGCGCAGGCCTATCACGCCGGTTTGGCCCATGATACCCGCGAGTCGATTCAGCGCCAGTTCATGGACGGTCGCCTGAATTGCATTGTCGCGACCATCGCGTTCGGGATGGGCATCGACAAAAGCAACATTCGCAACGTCGTGCATTTCGATCTGCCCAAATCCATCGAGAACTACAGCCAGGAAATCGGCCGGGCAGGGCGCGACGGCGCGGTTTCCCAGTGTCTGGTGCTGGCTAATCGCGACAGCCTCAACGTGCTGGAAAACTTTGTGTACGGCGACACTCCCGAGCGCGAAGGAATTCGCCGGGTGCTGGATGACGTGCTTAACGCGCGCAACGACGGCCAGTGGGAGTTTCTGCTGACGCCGCTTTCGGACATGAGCAACATCCGCCAACTGCCGCTCAAGACCTTGCTGGTGCAACTGGAATTGCGCGGCATCATCGCCCCGCGCTACTCGTACTTTGCCGAGTACCGCTTCAAGTACCTGATTGAACCTCAAGACCTCGTGCAACAGTTTAAGGGTGAGCGTCAGCAGTTCGTTCAGGCGTTGGTCGAGACGTCCAGCCGGGCGCGCACCTGGGCCACCGTGAACTTCGACGCGATGTATCAGCAATACCAGGCTGAGCGTTCACGAGTGGTGACTGCGCTGGACTTCTTTCAGGAAAAGGGCTGGATTGAGCTTGAGAGCAAGCAGATGACCGAGGTCTACAGCCTGTTGGTGACTGACTTCGATCCGCAGACCCTGAGCGAAGAGCTTCATGACTACTTCGTGCATCACGAAACCACCGAGGTCGCGCGTATTCACGCGATGCTCGATCTGTTTGCCAGTGAGCAATGCCTGAGTCATCGGTTGGCGCAGTATTTCGGTGATGATCGGGCGCCTGAGCGCTGCGGGCATTGTTCGGTGTGCGCGGGGTGCGTTGCCGTGCTGCCCGAGCCGCCAGCGCTGACGCCGCTTTATCAGCAGGATTTCTACGGCCTGTGTGGTGCGTTCATTGGCAAGCATGTTGAGGCGCGGGGGCATCCGCCGAGCGTTGAATGCCTGACCCGGTTTTTGTGCGGGATCAGCGTGCCGTTGTTCACCAAGCTCAAGGCTCGGGCGACTGTCGGGTTTGCCGCGTTGGAGGATTATCCTTATGCGCAGGTGAGAGCGTGGGTGCTAAGGCACTAGCCGAATTGCTACAGGGTTCGCGGGTGCCCGCAAGTCACGTATTGTCAGCTCCAGAATCAGCCCCCACCGAGGATGAAGAATGAGCCAAACCCCGCAACGCGCCGATTACCGCCACTTCCAGCCCATCACCACGCGCTGGCACGACAACGACATCTACGGTCATGTCAATAACGTCACGTACTACAGCTTCTTCGACAGTGCCGTTAACAGCTATCTGATCGAGCGGGGCGGGTTGGATATTCATGATGGGGAGGTCGTGGGTTTTGTGGTGAGTTCGTCGTGCGACTACTTTGCCTCGATTGCCTATCCCGATCTGATCGAAGTCGGTCTGCGGGTCGGCAAGCTGGGCAACAGCTCGGTGCAGTACGAGCTGGCGGTGTTCAAGGCGGGGGAACAAGAGGCGTGCGCGGCGGGGCGCTTCGTGCATGTGTTCGTGGATCGGGTGTCGAATCAGCCAGTGCCGATTCCTGCGCGGTTGCGTGAAGCGATGGAGCTGTTGATGGTCTGAAACGACAACCGGCCGCATAAGGCGGCCGGTGTTGCGTGACGCAACGTACGCTGGCTGTTAGCGATGACGCCAGCCACGATGATGGCCGTTGTCGTGGTGACGATGGCCGCGACCGTGATGATAGTCGCGGCGGTCGCCACGATAGCCACGGCGGTTGTCGTCACGGCGGCTTTCTTCGCCCATGTAGTTGCCCAGCGCACCACCGGCGCCACCGCCGGCTGCTGCGCCGATCAGGCTGCCGGTGCTGCCACCGACGCTGCGGCCGATGACGTTGCCGCCTGCTGCGCCAAGACCACCGCCAATCGCGGCTTCGGTGCGGTTGTGGCGGTTGGCGCCCACTGCGCCACCGGCTGCGCCGCCCAGACCTGCGCCGATGGCAGAACCGGTGCTGCCGCCGATCTGCTGGCCGACAACCGAACCCAGTACCCCACCCAATGCGCCACCCACACCGGCATTCAGGTTATCGCCTGCAGAGGCGAAACCGGTGGCCAGCGAGAGGGACAACAACAGAATCGAGGAATACTTCATGTATGGATGCTCGTAGGAATGACGACGCGATCCTGCAATCATGAAGAAAATGTCACAATCGAAATCCGACGAATAACACGACTTGTATACAAAGGCCTAAGTTGTTGTTTTTATATGGGAACTTAACTCGATCTGGCGAGTCATAGACTACTTCACACAGGCCCGAATCACGCGATTCGGGCCTTTTTTGTGGCTCTTGATTCTGGCCGGAGGGCGTAGGGCCTCCGGCCAGAATCAGACGCAGGAGACCGCGTGAGATTGGCGGGTCAGATAATTCGCGCCACTTCGCTATGCCGCTCCAGTTTGATCGCCACGAACTTGGACGTTGGCGTATGGCTGCCGTCGCCGATGCTCTCCAGCGGCACCAGCGGGTTCACCTCTGGATAGTAGGCAGCCGCCTGGCCGGCAGGAATGTCGAACGGCAGCAGGGTAAAGCCCTTCACGCGACGCACCACGTCATCGCCCCAGATCGACACGATGTCGGCTTTCTGGCCCGGTACGAAGCCCAGGCGCACGATGTCGGCCTCGTTGAGGAACATCACGTCGCGCTGGCCTTTGACGCCACGATAACGGTCGTCCAGACCATAGATCGTGGTGTTGTACTGATCGTGTGAGCGCATCGACTGCATGATCAGGTCCGGCACGATGCCTGTTGCGCGAATGCTTTCGTGGATCAGGTCCTGCGGCAGCAGGTTCGACTTGAAGTTGGCGCGGGCGGTTGAGGTGTTCCACTTGCGCGAACCGGCGGTGCTGCCCAGATAGAAGCCGCCCGGATGCTTGATCTTCTCGTTGAAGTTTTTGAACGCCGGGATGGTGTCGGCGATCAGGTCGCGAATGCGGCTGTAGTCTGCCACCAGCCACAGCCAGTCCACAGGCTGCTTGCCGACGGTGGCGTTGGCGATGCCGGCCAGAATCGCTGGCTCAGAGCGCATATGGCGCGACAACGGTTTCAGCTGGCCGTTGGAGGCGTGGACCATGCTGAACGAGTCTTCAACGGTGACTGCTTGCGGGCCTTCGGCCTGCATGTCGATGTCGGTGCGGCCCAAGCACGGCAGGATCAATGCTTCCTTGCCGTGGGCCAGGTGGCTGCGGTTGAGCTTGGTGCTGATCTGCACGGTCAGGTCGCAATTGCGCAGGGCTTCGAAGGTACGGTTGCTGTCCGGCGTTGCTTGGGCAAAGTTACCGCCCAGGGCGATAAAGACTTTCGAACGGCCTTCGAGCATGGCGTGGATCGCTTCGACAACGTTGTGGCCGTTTTCGCGAGGCACTTTGAACTGGAAGCGTTTTTCCAGCGCATCAAGGAAGAACGCCGGTGGACGCTCGTTGATGCCCATGGTGCGGTCGCCTTGCACGTTACTGTGGCCGCGCACGGGGCACAGGCCAGCGCCCGGCTTGCCGATGTTGCCGCGCAGCAGCATCAGGTTGGCGACTTCCTGAATGGTCGGCACCGAATGGCGGTGCTGGGTGATGCCCATGGCCCAGCACATGATCACGTTATTGGCCCGTGCGTACATGCGGGCAGACAGCTCGATGTCTTCGAGCGTCAGGCCCGATTGCTCGACGATGAACTCCCACGAGGTCTCGTCGACCTTGGCCAGGTAATCCAGCACGCCGTGGGTGTGCTCGTTGATGAACGCGTGGTCGAACACGGCCGGTTCGCCCTTGGCCTGGGCCTCGCGCTCCCACTGCAGCAGGAATTTGGCCATGCCGCGCAGCATCGCCATGTCGCCGCCCAGCGCCGGACGGAAGAACGCGGTGTTGGTCGGTTCGGAGCCGTTGGTGAGCATTTCCAGCGCATGTTGCGGGTGCTGGAAGCGTTCCAGGCCACGCTCTTTGAGCGGGTTGACGCTGACCACCTGGGCGCCGCGCTGAACAGCCTCACGCAGGGGTTCGAGCATGCGCGGGTGGTTGGTGCCGGGGTTCTGGCCCAGTACGAAAATCGCGTCGGCGTGCTCGAAATCATCGAAGGTCACGGTGCCTTTACCGACCCCCACGCTTTGCGACAACGCAACGCCACTGGCTTCGTGGCACATGTTCGAGCAGTCGGGGAAGTTGTTGGTGCCGTAGGCGCGCACGAACAGCTGATACAGGTACGCCGCTTCGTTGCTGGCCCGGCCCGAGGTGTAGAACTCCGCCATGTTCGGGTTTGGCAGGTTGTTCAGGTGCTTGGCGATCAGGGCAAAGGCGTCGTCCCAGGCGATCGGCTTGTAGCGGTCAGTCTGGGCGTCGTAGACCATCGGCTCGGTCAGGCGGCCCTGATATTCCAGCCAGTAGTCGCTCTGTTCCAGCAGCGAGCTGACGCTGTAACGGGCGAAGAAAGACGGGTCAACGCGGCGCTTAGTGGCCTCCCAGTTGACCGCCTTGGCGCCGTTTTCACAGAACTTGACCATGCCGCTTTCCGGCGAGTCGCCCCAGGCGCAACCGGGGCAGTCGAAGCCGCCGTTCTGGTTGGTCTTGAGCATCATGCGCAGGTTTTTCAGCGCGTTGTCACTGGTGAGCCAGGCTTTGCTCACGCTGATCAGGGCGCCCCATCCGCCTGCCGGACCTTTATAGGGTTTGTAGCGCGGAACGGGGGTCTTGTCGGCTTGTTTGTGCATGCTCACGCTTTACTTCTCCAAAGCAGGGCTGTAGACCCTGGGGGCGCTGTGTTTGGGCAGATGAATGAGGTTGAGGTTGTGCCGGCGTGCCCATTGCAGCGCCAGGCCCGTGGGCGAAGACAGGCTGACAAGGGTCTGTATGCCGGCACGCAGGACTTTCTGAATCAGTTCGAGGCTGCAGCGGCTGGTGACGATCGCAAGGCCACCGGTGGTCGGGATGTTCTGCCGGATCAGCGCGCCGATAAGCTTGTCGAGGGCGTTGTGCCGACCGATGTCTTCGCGGCCCAGCAGCAGTTCACCCTGATCGTTCATGAACATCGCTGCGTGCACGGCGCCGCAGTGCTGGCCCAGCGGCTGGAATGCGTCCAGGCGTTCGCGCAGGCCCTTGAGCCATTCGGCGGGCGGCAGCGGCGCGCCAGGCAATACATTCAGCTCGGGCAATGCCTGTTCCACGGCCTCTACGCCACACAGGCCGCAGCCGCTGGTGCCCGCCAGCTGACGGCGCTGGGTCTTGAGATTCCAGAAGGCGCGACTGGCGATTTCCACTTCGGCGGTTTGCGCAGAGCCGCAGCCGCCCAGCTTGATGTCGTAGATCTCGTCCGGGGATTCGATGATGCCGCTGCCGATGCTGAAGCCGACGATGAAGTCTTCAAGATCGGTGGGCGTGACCAGCATCACGGCCTGGCTGATGCCGTTGTAGGCAATGGCCAGCGCCACCTCTTCGGCGAGCACGTTGGGCTCCGAGGTGTCGAGGTCGAGATTCGAGTAGCTGTATGACTGGCTTGCGGCAGGCGCGGGCAGTTGCTTTGCGGGCGCCGTGCCCTCCGTGTGCTGGGTTGGCATCGGGACATACCGGCAGAGTATTCAGACCTTAAGCCTATGCTTCCGACTCAATGGCGTCTAATTGCTAGTACTGATGTCCTGATAGATGACGTCGATCAAGACGCCATTATCATTTTCTGATACAGCCCGAAGCTCGCTTCAGCCAGCGCGGAACGAGGCGCCGAGCGACGCATGATCAGCCCCAGGCGGGCCAGGGTCTGGGCCTGTTCGATGGGTTGCAGGCGCAGGTGTTTGGTCAGGGTTTCCAGGCCGCCGTCCAGCGGCATGATCGCGCAGCAGAAGCCGCCCTGAACGGCCTGCATGAGCTGATGCACGGCATCGGTCTGGATCATTGGCTGAGGTTCCAGACCGCGGCTGTGGAAGTTGTGATCGATGGACTGACGAAAATGCATGCCGCTGGTCAGCATGCCCAAGGGCAGTTCGATCAGGCTTTCCCAGCTCAATGGTTCTTCGCCGAAGCTGAAATGGCGTTGGTCATACATCAGGCCCATGCGGGTTTCGCCCAGTTCCAGCGAGTCGAAACGGTCGGTGTCCAGACGCTCCAGGTAGGAAACGCCCAGATCCAGCCGGTTGCTGGCCAACTGATCGAGAATCTGCTCGGAGCTGAGCGAGGACAGCTCAAAGCGCATGTTCGGGTGAATGCTGTGCAGGCGTTGCAGCAGCGGCAGCGGATCGAAGTTCGACAGCGGCACCACGCCCAGCCTCAGCGTACCGACCAGATGCCCGCGACAGGCTGCAGCTTCGGCCTGCAAGCCGTCGTAGGCCGCCAGCACCGTGCGCGCCCAGGCCAGCACGCGCTCGCCCGGCGCGGTGAAGCCTTCGAAGCGCTGGCCGCGATTGACCAGCGGCAGATCCAGCTCTTCTTCCAGGCTGCGCAGGCGCATCGACAGCGTGGGTTGGGTGATATGGCAACGCGCAGCGGCCTGCCCGAAGTGACGGGTTTCGTCGAGGGCGATCAGGAATTTCAGCTGTTTGATGTCCATTGTCACTCCGAAAGGCACTGGGCTGGCTTGGCGATTCTAGCGCGGCAGGATGTCGCATGGTTGTTTAACGGCTGTCGCCGCCCGGTCAGGCGATCAAGAAATTGAGTACATCGAAATTTTCGAGTTTGACTCGGATCTTGTGGGAGCCGGCTTGCTGGCGAAAGCGGCGTGTCAGCTACGGATGAGTCGACTGAGCCACCGCATTCGTCCGATCGCGGCCCGCAGCAAGCCGGCTCCCACGGCCTTCGGCCAGAATCAAAAGCACAGCTGCGGCATTACATTCAAAGCCCTTGAATCAGCGCTCGATAATCGGCGACCGCTTCGAATTCCTCGGTGTCCTTCGGGCCCTTGCGGCTGTCCGGTTCGCGCACGGCCAGCAGGTGCTTCACACCGTAACGCCCGGCGCTACGCAGGATCGGCAGGGTGTCGTCGATGAACAGGCTGCGCGCCGGGTCGAAATCGATATCGGCGTGCAGGGCATCCCAGAACTGCGGGTTTTCCTTGGGGAAACCGTAGTCGTGGGAGCTGATCAGCCGCTCGAAATACGGCGCCAGTTGCAGCCGTTCCATCTTCAGCGACAGCGAGTCGCGGTGGGCGTTGGTGATCATGATCACACGCTTGCCGGCCTGTTTGATGGCCGAGAGGAACAGCTCGGCATCGGGTCGCAGGGCGATCAGGTGAGCAATCTCGACTTTCAGATCCTTGACCGAGAGCTTCAACTCGGCGCTCCAGAAGTCGGTGCAGTACCAGTTCAGGGTGCCGGCGTTCTTCTCGAACAGCGGCATCAGCTCCATCTGCGCCATCGCCAGGCTGACGCCGTGCAGCTCCGAATATCGTTTGGGCAGGTGTTCGAGCCAGAAATGATTGTCGAATTGCAGGTCGAGCAGCGTCCCGTCCATATCCAGCAGGAC
>CAURWS010000091.1:0-9606 GCA_963528485.1 uncultured Pseudomonas sp.
TTGGTGCGCCCCGAGCCCATCAGGCCAGCGATGCCCAACACTTCACCCGCGTGCAGATCGAACGACACATCCTTGAATACGCCGTCCAGGGACAGGTTGCGAACCGACAGCAGCAGTTTGCCAATTGGTGTTTCACGTTCAGGGAAAAGCTGTGTCAGTTCGCGACCGACCATCATCGAGATCAGGCTGTCGCCGTCCATGCTGTCGGCACGCTGCAGGCCAATGTAGGCGCCGTCGCGAAACACCGCCACTTCATCGGCGATGGCGAACACTTCGTTCATTTTGTGGGTGATGTAGATGATGCCTTTGCCCTGCGCGCGCAGGTCGGCAATGATCGAAAACAGGTGGGCGACTTCCTTCTCGGTGATCGCCGACGTCGGCTCGTCCATGATCAGCACGTCGGAGTCGTAGGACACCGCCTTGGCAATCTCGACCATCTGCCGCTCGGCGATGCTCAGGTTGCCCACTTGCTCTTCAGGGTCAAGGTTGATGCGCAGGCGGTCCAGGAGTTCCTGGGTACAGCGGTGCATGGCGCGGTGATCGACCATGTGCAGGCCGTTGAGTTGCTCGCGGCCGATCCAGATGTTCTCGGCGATGCTCATGTGCGGCATCAGGTTGAGTTCCTGGTGAATCATCGCGATGCCCGATTGCAGCGCCGCCAGCGGCGATTCGAACACCACCGGTTTGCCCCGCAGGCGGATCTCGCCGGTGTCCGGCTGGTAGATGCCGGCAATGATTTTCATCAGGGTGGACTTGCCCGCGCCGTTCTCGCCCATCAGCGCCAGCACACTGCCGGGACGCACGCGCAATTCCACGTCGTCCAGCGCCACAACGCCAGGAAAGCCTTTGCTGATATGGCTGATTTCCAGCAGGTAGGGATGCTCGGCAGTGCTGGCCGCGAGGTCGGCGGTTGCGCTGGCCAAGGCGGCAGTCGAAGCAGTAGCAGAAGCGAACATGGTCACAGGCTCCTCAAGTGACGTCGGAGCAGAGAGCTAGGGGCCCGCCTCTGCGTCCGGTCAGATGTCGTGGTGTGAACGTTATTTGAACGTGCTGACGTTTTCAGGGGTGATCAGCTTGAACGGGATCACGATGGCCTGTTGCGGCAACGCTTCCTTCTTCGCCAGTTTCACGGCGGCGTCGATCGAGCCCTCGCCCTGCCCTTTGGCGTCCTGAAACACCGACACGGTCAGGTCACCCTTCTTGACGGCGGCCAGGCCGTCCGGCGTGCCGTCGACACCCGCGACGAGCACGTCACCTTGCTTCTTGCCCGCCTGCTTCAGCGCCATGGCCGCGCCAATGGCCATTTCGTCGTTGTTGGAAAGTACGGCACTGAAATCACGACCCTGGGTCAGCCAGTTGTTGGTGATGTCCATGCCTTTCTGCCGACCCCAGGCGCCTTCCTGTTCTTCGGCAATCTTGATGTCCGGGTATTTCTTCAGGACCTCCTTGACGCCTTCGGTGCGGTCGCGGGTCGAGTTGTTCGACAGCTCGCCCAGCAGGATCACCACACTGCCTTTGCCGCCGAGCTTGTCAGCGATGTACTGCGCCTGCAGACGACCGGCTTCCTTGTCGTCAGAGGTGACCGACGCCACGCCTTCAGGCAGCTTCGGATCATCAGGGCGGCGGTTGACGTAGACCAGCGGAATCCCGGCAGCGGTGGCTGCCTTGGTGATGCGCCCGGTGGCGGCAGTGTCCACAGGGTTGACGATCAGGGCGTCGACTTTCTTGCCGATCAGTTCCTGAATCTGGTCCAACTGTTTGTTCACGTCGTTGCGCGCATCGACGTATTGCAGGTCGACGTCACCCATCGCCTTGGCCTTCTTGCTCATGTCTTCGCGCATATAGGTCAGGTAGGTGTCATCGAACTGCGACATGGCCACGCCAATCTTCAGATCGGCCGCCAGTGCGGCGCCGCTACTGAGCATCAAGGCCAGCGCCAGGGAGGTAAAACGGGCTTTGGTATTCATGTACGGTCTTTCTCCAAATTCTTGTTGTTGTAGTGAATTGGCTAACGACAGCAGGTGTTCAAAGCGTGGTCTGAGGGGCAGAAAATTTCGGGCTTGGAAAGTGCGCCACCGACACGCCCGCTGGGCCGCAGACCATCACGCCGCTGCTTTGAACGCAAAGCACGCAAGCAACGGTTTCCAGGGTTTTATCGAGAGCGTGATTGAGGGACTGGCGCGACAGCGCACGGAAGGGAGCGAGCAGAGAACGTGATGCAGAACGGCAAACGTTGGCGGATTTGTTTAAATTGTTCATCGACGGTACCTGTCTTTTTGGGTTTCTTGTTTTTGTTTGGTTCGTCCAGACCGTGCCGTTTGGCATCGAGTCCGGGCGTCGAGATTCGGCAACCTGAAAACGACTTTATTGGAAAATAATTTCTACTTCAACCGATTTTAGAATTTATTTCTATTTTCATTTTTTACTCGATGCAACCGCAATTTCTCGGGCTGAACACAGCTCCGTTGTGGGAGCCGTGGCGCGCCTGTCACAGACTCACCACCCGCCCTTCCAGCGCGCTGACTCTTGCCGCATCCAGTACCTTTGCCGACGCTACGGCATCCCGCGCATCCACCGGGTTGCGCCCCTGATTCATCACCGCATCCTGCAACTGGCGGTAGAACTCGGGCCAGCAGCCGCGCTCGGACGGCACCCGCTCGCGATGCTCGCCCTGTTCGAACCAGCCCCAGCGACGATGCTCCTCAACACCCCAGCGCTCGCCCTCGGATTTGGGTGATAGCCCGGCCAGCGCCGACGCCTCCTGACCATCAAGGCCCTCAACGGTATAGCAGCCTTGTGAGCCATTGACCCGAAAGCGCGGTCCTTGAGCGTTTTGCAGGCAATTGCCCCACAGGTGCGTGGTCACGCCACTGGCATGGATCAGCGATACGAAAAAGCCGTGATCGACCTTTTTCTCGGGGGTGGCGAACTCAAGTTCCGCGTACACCCGCGTCACCGGGCCGAACAGCAACAGCGCCTGGTCCACCAGATGGCTGCCCAAGTCGCGCAGGATGCCGCCGCCGCTTTCCTTGCCCACCGACGTCGGCGAATAACGCTCGACCCGGGATTCGAAACGGCTGATCTTGCCGAGCACGCCCTGATCGATGAGCTTGCGCACGGTGAGAAAATCCGAGTCCCAACGGCGGTTCTGGTAAACACCGAGCAGCACGCCACGGCGTTCGGCGGCGTCGACCAGTTCCTGCGCGTCTTTGGCGGATGGGGCGAAGGGCTTGTCGCTGACCACCGGCACGCCGAGTTCGATGGCCTCCAGAATCAGTGCCCGGCGAGACGCCAGTGGCGTGGAGATCACTATTGCATCAACGCCGGCCGCAACCAGATCGGCCAGAGTGTCGAAGGCCGGCACCTTGGGGTAATCCTTGCTTAGGTCCTGGCGGCGTTCAGGGGAACGCGTCACCACCCCCGCAAAGGTCGCGCCGGGCAGGCTGGCCAGCAGCGGCGCATGAAAGAAGCGCCCCCCTTTGCCGTAGCCGATGAGTCCGATTTTCATATCAATCCCTCCATATTTCTGGACGCACGCGTTCCAACTGTGGGAGCCGGCTTGCTGCGGGCCGCGATCGGACGAAGGCAGAAGGTCAGGCACAGATGTGTTGAATGACACACCGCATTCGCCAGCAAGCCGGCTCCCACAATGGATGGCGTGCATCAATACTGACGCGCCTTGGCCAGCATCGCTTTCTGCCGCTCGTACGCTTCAGCGGTCTTGTCGCTGGTCGACACTTCGGCTACACCCACGCGCCACCACGACAGGTAACCATGAATCATGGTCTTGGGCAGGACCTTGATGTCGATCAGCGTCGACACGGTCTGCTTGCGCGCATCGGCCAACGCGGCTTCCAGCTCCTCGACGGTTTTCACCTTGTAGGTCTTGCAGCCATAGGCCGCGGCGCTCATGGCGAAATCCACCGGCACGAAGTCGCCGTCCAGCAGCCCGGTTTCCGGGTTGCGATAACGGAACTCGGTGCCGAAGCTGCCCATGCCGTTGCCCATCTGCAGGTTGTTGATACAACCGAAGGCCATGTTGTCGAGCAGCACCACGTTGATCTTGCGACGCTCCTGGATCGAGGTCGCCAGTTCCGAGTGCAGCATCATGTAGGAACCATCGCCGACCAGCGCATAAACCTCACGCTCAGGCGCGGCCATTTTTGCGCCCAGTGCAGCGTTCACTTCATAGCCCATGCACGAATAGCCGTACTCGACGTGGTAACTGTCGACACTCGTGCTGCGCCAGGCGCGCTGCAAGTCACCCGGCAAACTGCCTGCTGCAGCGACGATCACGGCGTCTTGCGGCAATTGCTGATTGAGCAGGCCGAGCACGCGGCTTTGAGTCAGGCACGAACCGGTCATCTCGATGAAGTCGCGCAGCACCTGAGGGTCCAGATGACCTGGGACTTCCGGCTCGAAATCCTGAGTCTGGTATTCAACGGCGTACAGCCGATCGACTTCCGCATCCAGCGCCGCGCGGGCATTGCGAGGCGCGTCACCCCATTGCGCGCGGTAGTCGCCCAGGCCCTTGGCCAGTTCCTGCAACGCCAGTTGCGCGTCGGCCAGCACTTGCACGCCATCGAGTTTCTGCACATCGAAGGCGCCGACGTTGAGGTTGAGGAACTGCACGTTCGGGTTCTGGAACAGCGATTTGGAACCGGTGGTGAAGTCGCTGTAGCGCGTGCCAACGCCGATGATCAGGTCGGCCTCGCGCGCCAGGGTGTTGGCCGCCAGCGAACCCGTTTCGCCGATGCCGCCCATGTTCAGCGGGTGCGCCGAGATGATGGCGCTCTTGCCGGCCTGGGTTTCGCTGAACGGAATGTCGAAGCGCTCGGCGAATGCTTGCAGCTCTGCCGCCGCGCCGGAATAACGCACGCCACCGCCACAGATCAGCAGCGGCTTGCGCTTGCCTTTGAGCAGCGTCAAGGCGTCCTTGAGCATGGCCTGAGTCGGCGGGCGACGGTCGATGCGGTGCACGCGTTTTTGCAGGAAGGTATCAGGGTAATCATAGGCTTGGCCCTGCACGTCTTGCGGCAAGGCCAGGGTGACCGCGCCGGTCTCGGCAGGGTCAGTGAGTACGCGCATCGCGTTGAGCGCAGCGCTCATCAGTTGTTCGGGGCGGTTGATCCGATCCCAGTATTTGCTCACGGCCTTGAAAGCATCGTTGGTGCTGATGCTCAGGTCGTGGAACTGTTCGATCTGTTGCAGCACGGGGTCCGGCTGACGGCTGGCGTAGACATCCCCCGGCAGCAGCAACAGCGGAATGCGGTTGGCCGAAGCAGTGGCAGCAGCGGTGATCATGTTCGCCGCGCCCGGCCCGACCGACGAGGTGCAGGCGTAGATCTTGCGGCGCAGGTGCTGCTTGGCAAAGCCCATGGCCGCGTGGCACATGCCCTGCTCATTGCGGCCCTGATGCACGACCAGATCGCCGCTGTCCTGCTCCAGTGCCTGGCCGAGGCCCAGAACGTTGCCGTGGCCGAAAATAGTAAACACCCCGGCGACGAATTTGCTCTGCACGCCGTCGACTTCGACGTACTGGTTATCGAGAAACTTCACCAGGGCCTGGGCCATGGTCAATCGTGTCGTGGTCATGCTTGCACCTTGTTTTTATTGGAGGTGATGGAGCTCCGGATGCGATCTGTCTTTCGCACCGCAATCCCATTGTGGGAGCCGCCTGCTGCGAGCCGCGATCGGACGAAGGCGGTGCATCTGTGCCACATAGGTGACTGACAGACTGCTTTCGCCAGCAAGCCGGCTCCCACAGGAGATTGCATTCCTACAGGGAGACCGCGCTTATTTCGCCGTCGGCATACTGAACTCAGCACCCTTGGCGATGCTGTCCGGCCAGCGCTGCATCACGCTCTTGTAACGGCTGTAGAAGCGCAGCCCTTCTTCGCCATAGGCATGGTGATCGCCAAACAGCGAGCGCTTCCAGCCACCGAACGAATGCCAGGCCATCGGCACCGGAATCGGCACGTTGATACCGACCATGCCCACCTTGATGTTGCGGGCAAAAGCGCGGGCGATGCCGCCGTCACTGGTGAAGCACGACACGCCGTTGCCGAATTCGTGAGCGTTGATCAGCGCCACGGCCGAGGCGAAGTCCGGCACGTGAACGATGCCCAGCACCGGGCCGAAAATCTCTTCCTTATAGATCGTCATCTCGGGGGTGACATCGTCGAACAGGGTCGCGCCGACGAAGAAGCCGTTTTCAGCCCCCGGCACCTTGAAATTGCGCCCGTCGACGATCAGCTTGGCGCCTTCTTTCACGCCCTGCTCGATATAGCCTTCGACCTTGGCCTTGTGCACCGCCGTGACCAGCGGGCCCATGTCCGAGTCCTTGTTCATGCCGTTGCCGACTTTGAGCGAATCGATGCGCGGCAGCAGTTTGTCGAGGAGTTTCTGGCCGACATCGCCCACCACCACGGCAATGGAAATCGCCATGCAGCGTTCGCCTGCCGAACCGTAGGCCGCACCGCTCAAGGCGTCAGCGGCCTGGTCCAGATCGGCATCGGGCATGACGATCATGTGGTTCTTCGCCCCGCCCAGCGCCTGGACGCGCTTGCCGTGGGCCGTGCCCTGCTGATGGATGTACTCGGCAATCGGCGTCGAGCCCACGAAGGAAATCGCCTCGATGCCCTTGTGTTGCAGCAGTGCATCCACCGCCACTTTGTCGCCCTGCACGACGTTGAACACGCCGTCCGGCAGACCGGCCTGTTTCAGCAGGCGCGCCATCAGCAACGAGGCCGACGGGTCGCGCTCGGACGGCTTGAGGATGAAGCAGTTACCGGTGACCAGCGCCATGGGAATCATCCACAGCGGCACCATGACCGGGAAGTTGAACGGCGTGACGCCGGCGCACACGCCCAGCGGCTGACGCAAATTCCAGTTGTCGATGCCGCCGCCGATGTTGTCGCTGAAATCGCTTTTCAACAGGCTCGGCGCGCCACAGGCAAACTCGACGATTTCGATGCCGCGCACCACTTCGCCACGGGCGTCGGAAAACACCTTGCCGTGTTCGCGGCTGATGATTTCGGCCAGTTCGTCATGATGCTGATCGAGCAATTCCTTGAACTTGAACATCACTCGCGCGCGGCGCAGCGAGGACTGATCGGCCCACGCCGGGAACGCTGCCTGGGCCGCAGCCACGGCTTCGTCGACGGTTTTCAGTTCCGCCAGGGCAACGCGGGCCTGCACGGCGCCGGTGGCCGGGTTGAACACATCGCTGAAACGCTCACTGGCGTCCTGCACCTGGCCGTTGATGTAGTGGCCGATAATCGGGGCGTTGCTCATGGTCGGTTCCTTGAAGAATGCGTTGAATTCAGAGATCCAGCAGCCACTGATGCTGCGGATCGTTGTGAAATTGCCAGGCGCGTTTGGGGCCGGCCATCACGTTCAGGTAATAGGATTCGTAGCCATAGGGCACGCTGACCGGGTGGTAACCCTTGGGCACGGTTACCAGATCATTGTTCTCCACCGCCATGGCCTGATCGATGCTGCGATCGTCGGTGTAGACGCGCTGAAAGATGAAGCCCTGAGGCGGATTGATCTGGTGGTAGTAGGTTTCTTCGAGGAAGCTCTCGTGGGGCAGATCGTCCTTGTCGTGCTTGTGCGGCGGGTAGCTGGACGAATGGCCCGACGGGGTGCGCACCTCGACGACCAGCAGCGAATGCGCAGGCTCGGTGTCCGGCAAAATATCGCAGACGTAGCGGGTGTTGGCCGCCTTGCCGCGCACGCTGCGTTTCATGGTGTCGGGTTTGATCAGGCGCGCAGGCAGGTCTTTGGCGGCATCGCCGGGCGCGGCGCACACGGCGATCTGCACAGCGCTCAGCGCCGTCACCTGGGCCTGACTGCTGGGCGGCAGGTAAACGGCGAAGGGCGATTTGTCTTCGAAGACCGATTGCCGATCACCGATGTTTTCCCAGTTGAAGCTGCCCTGCCCCGGCGCTTGGCCGCTGACACTCACCCGACCGCTGAGCAGCACCAGGCACAGCTCTTTGTCACCGGCATTGACCGGCAGGCGCTCGCCCACGCTCAGGCGATGCGCGACAAATCCGACGTACTCCAGCACGCCCTCGCCCAATGCCACGACATCGCGACCTTCGGCTTTACTCTTGACCAGGAGATTCATGTTCACAGGCTCCTTTGTGCAGGGTTCGACTCTTGAGCAGCAGCCAGCAGGTTGCGTAGCGTGTCGTAGCCTTTCTTGGCGTAGACATAGCTCGGCGCCACCGCCGGGTCCTGCTCGGCTTCGACCACCAGCCAGCCTTCATAACGCGCTTGCAGCAAGACATCCAGCAGCGCGGCGAAATCGATGTCGCCATCGCCCGGCACAGTGAAGGTGCCATTGACGATGCAGTCCGGGAAGCTCCACAGGTTGTTGCGCGCCAGTTGCACCACCGGTTTGCGCACGTCCTTAAAGTGCACGTGGCAGACCCGGTCGATGTGCTTGCGCAGCACCTGCAGCGGGTCGCCGCCGCCCATGTAGCAATGGCCCGAATCGAACAACAGACCGACCTCACTGCCGGTCAGGGCCATCAGTCTGTCGATGTCGTCAGGGGATTCGACATACGCGCCCATGTGGTGGTGATAGGCCAGACGCACGCCTTGAGACAGGGTGAAACGCGCCAGCTCCGTGAGCTTGTCAGCGTACTCCTGCCAGGCGCTGTCGGTGTGAAAACGCGGACGCTCCACCAGACGAATGCGCGAGCCCTGAATCGAGTCGGCGACTTCGCCGTACACCAGCACCTTGGCGCCGTTGTGTTTCAGCAGCTCGACGTGACCGGCAATGGCTTCGATTTCTTCGGCCACAGAGCGGCTGGCCAGACGGCTGGAATACCAGCCCGACACCAGCGCCAAGTCATAGGGTTTGAGCACATCGGCGACGCCCTCGGCGTCCTTGGGAAACTTGCCGTTGAGCTCAAAGCCTTCGTAGCCGATTTCCTTGCCTTCGCTGAGCGCCGTGCTCAGCGGGGTTTCGCCGCCCAGGGCCGGCAGGTCGTCGTTGCTCCAGGAAATCGGGTTGATGCCAATTCGGATTGCGGAAGCGGGCATGGCTGCACCTTTATTGTTCTTGTCGCTTTGAAAAATGTTCACAGGGGGCAAACGTTACAGCGCAGCGCCTCAGGCGCGAGCCTCGCGCCAGGACTCGATCAGGAAACCAAAGGTGCTCTGCACCCGACTGATCAGCCCGGCGTCGTCGATCTCGCCTTGCAGCCACGCGCGGCTCGGTTCGTGGAAGATCGTGCGACCGACCGCAAAACCCCGGCAGGTCATGCTCTTGCTGGCTTCGCGAAAGCCTGCGGCCAAGGTTTCGGCCGGGGCGTTGAGGCCCAGCAGCACCACGCCACGGCAATACGGATCGCGCTCCTGAATCAACGCATCGAGTTTTTCCCAGACCTCGGCGGGTTGGGTTTCGATCTTCCACCACGCCGGATAGATGCCAAGGTTGTACAGGCGTTTCAGCGAGCGGTAGATCACGTCCGGGTGAGTCGACGGGTGATCCTTCGGCGGAATGACTTCCAGCAGCAGCTCATGACCGCTGGCCTGAGATGCCTGATACAGGCCCATCAACTGCGCTTCCTGCTCCAGCCGCAGCATCGG
>CAURWS010000092.1:0-9558 GCA_963528485.1 uncultured Pseudomonas sp.
GAAGGCGAAGCGACGCTGGCTCCATCCCTGGACCTGGTTGGCAAGATCTAAGTCGTCATGACCGGATCGGGGGCGATGAGCCCATAAGCACGTAAACCGCATCGCCCCCAAAAAACGCCCGGGCGGTCATCGCCTGGGCGTTTTTACTTCAGGCCTCACCGTTCTAGACCTTGAACACGAAGAAAAGGAAATCCGAATCATGTTGGACGCCAATCTTAAAGCTCAGCTGAAATCGTACCTGGAGCGGATCACTCGCCCGATCGAGATCGTCGCGTCCCTCGATGACGGCGCGAAATCCCAGGAAATGCTGGCCCTGCTCAACGACATCGTCAGCAGCTCCAACCAGATCACCCTGAACACCGATGGCGCCGATGCCCGCACGCCGTCCTTTGCCCTGAACAGCCCGGGCCAGGACATCAAGCTGCGTTTTGCCGGCCTGCCAATGGGTCATGAATTCACCTCCCTGGTCTTGGCGCTGCTGCAAGTGGGCGGTTACCCGTCCAAGGCCAGCGAGGAAACCATCGAGCAGGCACGTGCCCTGACCGGTGAGTTCAAGTTTGAAACCTACTTCTCGCTGACCTGCCAGAACTGCCCTGACGTGGTTCAGGCGCTGAACCTTCTGGCCGTGCTCAACCCGAACGTGCAGCACGTGGCCATCGAAGGCGGCCTGTTCCAGCAGGAAGTCACGGATCGGCAAATCATGTCGGTGCCGAGCATTTACTTGAACGGCGAGCTGTTCGGTCAGGGTCGCATGGGTCTGGAAGAGATTCTGGCGAAGATCGATACCAGCGCCGGTGATCGTCAGGCCGAGAAGCTGAACGCCAAGCAAGCCTTCGACGTGCTCGTCGTCGGTGGTGGCCCCGCCGGTGCCGCGGCGGCGATCTACGCGGCGCGTAAAGGCATTCGCACCGGTGTCGCGGCTGAGCGCTTTGGCGGTCAGGTGCTGGACACCATGGCGATCGAAAACTTCATTTCGGTGCAACATACCGAAGGCCCGAAACTGGCCGTGGCCCTTGAAGAACACGTCAAGGAATACGAAGTCGACATCATGAACCTGCAACGTGGCGACCAGCTGATTCCAGGTAAGGATGGGGAGCTGCATCAGGTCAAATTCGCCAGCGGCGGCGTGCTCAAGGGCAAGACCGTCATCCTGGCCACCGGTGCCCGCTGGCGCGAAATGAACGTGCCGGGCGAACAGCAATACCGCAACAAGGGCGTGGCGTACTGCCCGCACTGTGACGGTCCGCTGTTCAAGGGCAAGCGCGTGGCGGTGATTGGCGGCGGTAACTCCGGCGTTGAAGCGGCGATCGACCTGGCGGGTATTGTGTCCCACGTGACCCTGCTGGAGTTCGACAGCAGCCTGCGCGCTGACGCCGTGCTGCAACGCAAGCTGCACAGCCTGCCGAACGTGACCGTGCTGACCAGCGCTCTGACCACCGAAGTGACCGGCGACGGCCAGAAGGTTAACGGTCTGCGCTACAAGAACCGCACCAGCGGCGAAGAGCTCAGTATCGAGCTGGAAGGGATCTTCGTGCAGATCGGCTTGTTGCCCAACACCGAATGGCTCAAGGGCACCATCGAGCTGTCGCCCCGTGGTGAGATCGTGGTCGACAACCGTGGTGAAACCTCGATCCCTGGCATCTTCGCCGCCGGTGATGTGACCACGGTGCCGTACAAGCAGATCGTGATCGCTGTGGGTGAGGGCGCCAAGGCCTCGCTGAGCGCTTTCGATCACTTGATCCGTACCAGCGCACCGGCGTGAAGACTGGCTGAATCCGCGTCAGAAACAAAAAAACCTCATGAGCAATCATGAGGTTTTTTTGTGTATAGCAGTCCTGTCGCCGCGCAGGTTTTTACTCGGCAACAGGCGTTGGCTGAATGATCTCGACCCAGTAGCCGTCCGGGTCCTTGATGAAGGCCAGGCTTTTCATGCGGCCATCGGTCAGGCGTTTCTGGAAGTCCACGCCCAGCTCTTCAAAGCGTGCGCAGGCGACGTGAACGTCCGGCACCGAAATGCAGATGTGGCCGAAACCGCGCGGGTCGGTGTTGCCGTTGTGGTAGCTGAACGCGGCGTCTTTTTCGGTGCCGTGGTTGTGGGTCAGTTCGAGAATGCCCGGGATGCCTTTCATCCAGGTGGTACGCGCGGCGGCGTCGGCCGGGATCTGCGCCTTGTCCACCAGGGCGAGGAAGTACAGGCTGAATTCGGCTTCGGGGAAGTCGCGTTTTTCTACCAGGCTGAAGCCCAGTACGCGGGTGTAGAAGTCCAGCGAGGCAGTGATGTCCTTGACCCGCAGCATGGTGTGGTTGAACACGAATTGCGCGGTGGCCGCGTCAGGCTGAGCGGTGACGCCCGGGAAGGTGTTCAGTTCGTGCAGACTCATGATGACTCCGGTTTGATCCTGTAGATGTTGCTTCATGATACGGGAGCCAGCGTCTGAGCCAAACCCGAAAATGCGGACGTCTTGTCGCAGGCCTTGTGAGCATGGCCTGCGTGGCTCACACTTTGCGGCTCGACGTTCAGGTATCGATCATGGCTTTCGCGTTCCGCCTCTGTTCCCTCGCAGGCCTGTGCCTGTCCCTCGGCCTCAACACGGCGCTGGCGGCCGACGCCATGATCGTCTGGCCCAGTGACTGGGAGGTTGAAGCCTTGCCGCCGGTGCAGGCCAGCGCTGACGGCCCGTCCGTGCAGATTCGACAGCGCGCGGTCAAAAACGACGCCAATGGCGACCCGGCGATGGTCGTGGAATTGACCCAGACCCGTCTGCAACCTGGTCACGCGGTCAATGTTCAGGGGGTGCTGCTGGAAATGCGCAAGGCCGTGCAGGTCAATTTCGTGCACGGCGGCTTTCAGAGTGTCTGCACGCAAATGAAGCAAAGCACGCTGAGCGAAGTGCCAGCCATGGAAACCACCTGCACGATCACCCAGAACGGCGCTCACGTGATGACCCAGACACTGGTGGCGGCGGCCAACAAGGAGATGGCGTGGTCGTTGTCATACGCGGGCTCGAAGGACGGTTACGCCGCCAATAAGGAAGAGGTGCTGCGCATTCGCGACAGCCTGCGCCTTGACGTGACTCCATGATCGGCTCGATGAGTATTGGTCAGGCATAAAGAAGCCCGCCGAAGCGGGCATGGGGTGCTAATCCTTTAGCTGCCTTCATCCTGTAGAACTACGTGTGAAAAAAACGTGAAGAGCGTTTTCCTCCGGTCGAAAGTGGGGGAAATGACTGGCCGGTCATCATGTCCCATACCGCCCGAAGCGATTAGTTGGCGAGACAATGGTTGCTGCGCTTAATAACACCGACGGATTATTGCTTTGTATTGATCAAGCGGGGGCGTTGGTCATTTTTCGATGTCGAGAGGGGTGTCACGAAGCAGCGATCCAATATCAAAAGTTAGGCGGCTTCTCGGTGGGGCATGATACACCCCATGCGGATGATTATATCGATCGCGGGCTGTAGATGAGTAATGGTTATAAAAAAGCCCCGAATGACGGGGCGTTTTTACAAGCGATGGCTACTGCATAAACAGGGATCAGCCACGCAGCCAGGAGTCGACGGTTTCAACGCCGTATTGCTCTTTCCAAGCCTTCAGACCACGGTGGTTGCCACCTTTGGTTTCGATCAGTTCGCCCGTGTGCGGGTTGTGGTAAACCTTGACCACGCGTGCGCGGCGACGTTTCGGGCCGGCAGGGGCAGGGGCAGCTGGCGACGGGTTTGGATCAAGGATGGCGATGACGTCACGCAGGCTCTTGTCGTAGGTGCTCATCAGCGCCTGGAGCTTCTGCTCGAATTCGATCTCCTTCTTCAGTCCGGCATCATTCTTCAGGTTTTCCAGCTGAGCCAGCTGTTCCTGAAGGGCTTTTTCTGCGGCGCGAAACTCGGCAAGTCTGGACAAAAATAGTACTCCGGCGGTTAACGGCTGTTGTCAGCCCAACGCAAGCGACATAGACCCGAATCCGGGGCTTGTGCTCATTTATTCACTACCCGGTGCCTTGACGTTGTCGTCAGATCGAGAAACTAACGGTGAGTTGTCAGTCGCGATTGGGTCATGGGGTAGTTGTGATGCGCTACGGGCAAATAATGCACGTTTTTTTCGAGTTGGAAAATAGGTGGAGCACATTTGTTATATGAAACTTGCAGGCAAAGATAAGCAGGTCTGACAAAAAATGGCGGGACAGGCGCTAATGGTTGTAAGTAATTTCTCAAACTTTTTCACTTAGAGAAACTATCGACTTGCGCTGTACGCCCATATTCGCCTGCATTACAGACCTTGCTGCAACGCCGGGTCGTCCGGATTGAGCTGTTCGAGTTCGGCCAACAGTACCTGCACGTTCTGCAACTGCCCGGTCTCTTTCCAGTAGCGAATCAACAGCACACGCGCATTACGATTGGCGGGTTGGCGTTGCAGGATGTCTTCCAGTTGGCGCTGAGCCGGCTCCATCTGCTGGAGATCGTGCAGGGCGACGGCCAGTTCATAGCGATACGCCGTATTTTCGGGCTCAAGCTCCACGGCCTTGGCCAGGGCCAGCAAGGCATATTCATGTTGCTGGTGACGTAACAACCAGCGCCCCAATGCATGTTGCAGCAACGATGATTGAGGGTGTTTTTCCAGCCACTGGGCCAGTTGCTGCCGGGAACGGTCGGGCTGCCCTTGCTGGTCCAGCAGGTCAACTTGCGCAAGACCGGCCTGCACATTGTCGGGCTCCAGCTTCAGGGCCATCTCCAGCGCATCGGACGCTTTACGGGTGTCGCCCCGATTGATAAACAGTTTCGCCAGTTGCAACTGACTTTCTCCGCTGGCGGGTTGCGAGGCGAGGGCGTTCTCGTAGTCTTCGGCCGCTTGCTGCAGCGCGCCGTAATACAGCCCGACGTCATCCGGTGACAGGCCGAGCAGGGCGCGCACGGCAGTGAAGCGCACGCCCTGGTCGGGGTCGTCGAGCAAAGGGCCGATGAGTACGCTGCGCTGCGCTTCGGGGATGAGGCCGGTCACAACGTCAATTGCCGCCTGCTGAACGAGAGGCACGTGACGCTTGAGGTCGCCATCGAGAATCTTCAGGGCCTGGGCGCTGGGGTAGTTGACCAGTTCGACCAGCAGTCCTGCGCGACGAATGTCCGACAGGTCGGTACGGCTCAGTTGCTGGTACAGCACTCGCGCGGCGCCAGGCTTGCCGTTGTGGGCCTGTTCCAGCGCTTCGGCATAGCTGTGATTGACCACCGGGGCTGCGGGCGGCGCATTCCAGTTGCGTACCAACAGCGCCGCCGCGATGACCAGCAATGCCACGATCACTGCGATTGCGATCGTCCAGCGCCGACGCGTTTTCAGTTGAGCGGTGGAGCGCTGTTCAGGGGCCTTCGACATACCGATATCCGTTTCTGCGTGCAGGGAAGCTTCGGGGAGTGCTGGCCGGGTGTCAAACGGTCGCGCAAATAAAAGCCCCGGACCTTGTGAGTCCGGGGCTTGAGCGCAGCGACAGGTACAGCTACCCCGCAAACACGATTGCCGGAGAATCAGGCATTCGGCTGCCAGCCACCACCCAGCGCCTTGTAGATCGCGACGATGCCGCGGTACAGGTCGATTTCAGCCTGGGCCTGGCTGTCTTCGGCGGCCAGGCGTTCACGCTCGGCGTCGAGCAGCACGAGGAAGTCGGCGGTGCCTTCCTTATACTGGATGCTCGCAAGGTTGGCCGCCGAACGGCTGGCTTCGCTCTGACGCACCAGCGACACCAGACGCTGCTGACGCTTGTCGTAGTCGCTGAAGGCGTTCTCGGTCTCTTCCAGGGCCAGCAACACTTGCTGCTCGTAGTTGGCCAGTGCGCCTTCGGCATCGGCGTTGGCGCCCCGAATACGCGCCTTGACGCTGCCCAGGTCAAACGCGGCCCAGGTGATGCTCGGGCCAAGGCCCCAGGCTTGGGCTGCGCCCGAACCGATTTGTGATCCACGACTGGCAGTGAAACCCAGGAAGCCGCTCAAGCTGACTCGAGGGAACAGGTCGGCGGTCTGCACGCCAATCCGAGCGGTTTGCGCCGCCAGTTGACGTTCGGCGCTGCGAACATCAGGCCTGTTTTCCAGCAGCTTGGTCGGATCACCGATCGGCAAGGCCTTGGAGATCGCCGGCAGCTTGGCTGGGGCCAGGCTGACGGTCATGGCGTCCGGGCGCTCGCCCAGCAGGGTGGCGATGCGGTTACGCTCGCGGACCTGTTCGGCTTGCAGTTGCGGAATGGTGGCTTCAACGGCCGCCAGGCGCGCATCGGCACGCACCACGTCGATTTCGTTGCCCACGCCTTCGTCGCGCAGTTGCACGGTGACGTTGCGCGAGTCCTGCTGGTTCTTCAGGTTGTCGCGGGCAATGTTTTCGCGCAGTTGTGCGCCACGCAATTGACCGTAGGCGTCCACCAGCTCGGCGATCATGGTCACCTGCAGCTGATACAGATTGGCCTCGGCCACTTGCTGGTCGGCATCGCTGGCTTCCAGTTCGCGCTGGATGCGGCCGAACAGGTCGATCTCCCAGGCCATGTCCAGGCCCAGGTCGTAGCGTTCCTGATTGACCCGCTTCTCGGTCTGACCTGGCACCTGCGCACGACCCAGGTCGCTGCTGGCACGGCTGGTCACCACCGGCATGGCATCGTTGCTGATGTCGTCACGAATGGCGCGGGCCGCTTTCAGGCGGGCGAAGGCCACGCGCAGTTCCCGGTTGCCTTGCAGCGACTGAGCCACCAGCTTGTTCAGGGTCGGGTCGTCGAACTGCTGCCACCAGATGGTTTCGGTGCGGCTGCGGTCGTAGGATCCTTGTGCAGCGGCCTGAACGTTGGCCGCTGCGGTGTCCGGCTTCTTGTAGTCCGGGCCAACGGCACAGGCCGCCAGCGCCAGAACCAACAGGCTCGGCAGGAAGAGTTTTGCAGCCTTCATCAATGAGCCTCCGGAGCGATGCTTTGGACGCGGGCGGCCTTGGCTGCCTTGCGCGCCTCTTTACGCCCCACATAATTGCGAATCAGCACATAGAACACAGGGGTCAGCAGCAGACCGAAGAAGGTCACGCCGAGCATCCCGGAGAACACCGCCACACCCATGGCATGACGCATCTCGGCACCTGCACCGCTGGACAGCACCAGTGGCACCACACCCATGATGAACGCGAAGGAGGTCATCAGGATCGGGCGCAGACGCAGGCGGCAGGCTTCCAGAACGGCCTCCAGCGGGGTCTTGCCTTTGTCCTGTTCGTCCTTGGCGAACTCGACGATGAGAATGGCGTTCTTACAGGCCAGGCCTACCAGTACGATCAGACCGATCTGGGTGAAGATATTGTTGTCGCTACCGGCAATGATCACACCGGCGATGGCCGACAGCAGGGTCATCGGTACGATCAGGATGACCGCCAGTGGCAGACTCCAGCTTTCATACAGTGCCGCCAGTACCAGGAACGCCAACAGTACGCAGAGCGGGAAGACCAGCAGGGCGGTATTGCCCGACAGGATCTGTTGGTAGGTCAGGTCGGTCCACTCGTAGGTCATGCCGTTGGGCAGTTCCTCTTTGAGCAGTTTGTTCATCGCCGCTTCTGCCTGGCCCGAGCTGTAGCCTGGGCCTGCCGCGCCGTTGATCTCGGCGGTGATGAAACCGTTGTAGTGCATCACGCGGTCCGGGCCTGAGGTGTTGGTGACCTTGAGCAGCGTCGCCAGCGGGATCATCTCGCCCAGGTTGTTGCGTACTTTCAACTGACCGATCTGCTCGGCGTCCTGACGGAACTGTTGCTCAGCCTGAACGTTGACCTGATAGGTACGACCAAAACGGTTGAAGTCGTTGGCGTACAGCGAGCCCAGATACACCTGCAGGGTGTCGAAGATGTCGCTGATGGCCACGCCGTGGGTCTTGGCTTTTTCGCGGTCGATGGCAGCGTCCACCTGCGGCACGTTCACGGTGTAGCTGGTGAACAGCGCAGCCAGTTGCGGCACGCTGCGGCTCTTGGCGATGACGTTCATCGTCTCTTTATAGAGTTCGTCGTAACCCAGGTTGCCACGGTCTTCGATCTGCAGACGGAAACCCCCGATCGTGCCCAGGCCTTGTACCGGCGGCGGTGGGAAGATCGCCATGTAGGCTTCCTGAATCGCGGCGTATTTGCCGTTGAGTTCACCTGCGATGGCGCCTGCCGATTCACTGGCCAGCTTGCGTTCTTCGAACGGCTTCAAGGTCACGAACACGATGCCGGAGTTGGGGCTGTTAGTGAAACCGTTGATCGACAGGCCCGGGAACGCTACGGCGCTTTCCACGCCTGGTTGCTTGAGGGCGATGTCCGACATGCGCTTGATCACGTCTTCGGTGCGATCGAGGCTGGCGGCGTCCGGCAGCTGAGCGAAAGCGACGAGATACTGTTTGTCCTGCTGTGGCACAAAACCGGTTGGCGTGGTCGAGAAGCCCAGCCAGGTCATGACGATCAGACCGGCGTACACCACCAATGCCACGCCGCTGATGCGGATGACTCGGCCCACGGTGCTGACGTATTTGTTACTGGCCTTGACGAAGAAGCGGTTGAACGGACGGAACAACCAGCCACCCAGCAGCTTGTCGAGCAAGCGTGAGAAACCATCCTTTGGCTCGTCGTGGCCCTTGAGCAATACGGCGGCCAGCGCTGGCGACAGGGTCAGGGAGTTGAACGCCGAGATCACCGTCGAAATCGCAATGGTCAAGGCGAACTGTTTATAGAACTGCCCCGTAAGGCCGGAGATGAACGCCGCCGGTACGAACACTGCACACAGCACCAGGGCCGTCGCGATGATCGGGCCCGTCACTTCGCGCATGGCGATCTGAGTGGCTTCCATCGGTTTGTGGCCGAGCTCGATGTTGCGCTCGACGTTCTCCACCACGACGATGGCGTCGTCCACCACGATGCCAATGGCCAGTACCAGGCCGAACAGCGACAGCGCGTTGAGCGAGAAGCCGAACAGATGCATAACGGCGAACGTACCGATCAGCGACACCGGCACAGCGGCGAGCGGGATGATCGAAGCGCGCCAGGTCTGCAGGAACAGGATCACCACGAGCACAACCAGAATCAGTGCTTCGAACAGGGTGTGAACCACGGCCTCGATGGAGCCACGCACGAAAATGGTTGGGTCATAGACGATGCTGTAGTCCATGCCTTCAGGGAAGTTCTTCTTCAGCAGTTCCATTTCGCCGCGCACTTCGTTGGAAATGTCGATGGCGTTGGAGCCTGGGCGCTGGAAGATCGGGATGGCCACGGCAGGCTGGTTGTTGAGCAACGAACGCAGGGCGTACTGGCTGGAACCCAACTCTACGCGAGCGATGTCTTTGACGCGAGTGATCTCGCCATTTTCGCCAGCGCGCACGATGATGTTTTCGAACTCTTCCTCGGTGACCAGACGGCCCTGGGTGTTGATCGACATCTGGAAGCTGGTGGCGCTCGGCGAGGGTGGAGCACCCAGTTGACCGGCCTCCACCTGACGGTTTTGCTCGCGAATGGCGTTGACCACATCAGTGGCGGTGATGTTGCGCGAAGCGGTCTTGTTCGGGTCCAGCCAGACACGCAGGGAGTAGTCGCCCATAC
>CAURWS010000093.1:0-9528 GCA_963528485.1 uncultured Pseudomonas sp.
ACCTACGACCCGCGCACCGAAACCCTGCTCTGGGACGAGCGCTGCAAGACCCTCTACGACCTGCCCGTCGATGCGCCGGTGAGCATGGCGTTCATGTTTTCCCGCTGCCACCCGGACGATCGCGACTTGCTGCACAGCAAGGTCATGGCGGCGCTGGCGGCCGACACCGGCTTTCAGATCGAGCATCGTTTGCTGGTCGAAGGCGATGTCGAGCGCTGGGTGTTTTCCAACGGTCGCTCGCTGTTCGAAAACGGCCAGTGCGTGCGCTTCACCGGTGTCATGCAGGACATCAGCGAGCGAAAGCACGCCACTCAGGCGTTGCACCAACTCAACGAAATTCTCAATGAACGCGTCGTGCAGCGCACCCGCGAGCGCGACCGCACTTGGGAGCTGTCCCGGGAGCTGCTCGGGGTGATGCGTTTCGACCTGACGCCGATTGCACTCAACCCTGCCTGGGAAGCGACTCTGGGCTGGACGCGGGCGGATTTCCACACCCAGCCCCTGGGCGAACTGATCCATCTGGACGATCTGGAAGCGACCCTGCGCGAGACTGCCAGCGTTGCCAACGGCAACGTCACCACCCGCTTCGTCAATCGCATGCGCCACGCCGATGGCGGCTACCGTTGGCTGTCCTGGACCATCGTCCCCGACGAAGGCGTGATGTACGCCGCGGTGCGCGACATCTCCAGCGAGCGCGCGGTGATGGACGAACTGGCAGCCACCAACAAGCGCCTGCGTGATCAGATTCGCGAGCGAGAGCGTGTCGAGGCTGCGCTGCAACAAATGCAGCGTCTGGAGGTGGTGGGGCAACTCACTGCGGGCGTCGCTCATGACTTCAACAACCTGCTGACCGTGATCCTGACCAGTGCGAACTTTCTGGCACGGGATCTTGAAAAAGGCGTCTTCACCAAATCGCCGCAACGCCTGGAAAACATCCGTTCAGCCGGAGAGCGTGGCGCCAAGCTGACCAGCCAGTTGCTGTCATTCTCTCGCCGTCAGCGTCTGGAGCCTGTGGCGCTCAACCTCAACGACACCATTGGCGGCATGCGCGAGCTGTTGGGGCGTGCACTGGGCGGCAGCGTGTGGGTCGAGACGGAACTGGCCGACGATCTGTGGAGCGCGCTGGTCGACCCGACTCAGACCGAAATGATCATCCTCAACCTGGCGATCAACGCCCGCGACGCCATGGCCCAAGGGGGCCAGTTACGGCTGAGTACCTGGAACGAGATGGTTTACCGAATGCCACAACGTTCCGAAGACCCTGATCCGGGGGCGTATGTGGTGTTGTCGGTGAGTGATTCAGGCTGCGGCATGAGCGACGAAGTGCTGGCCAAGGCCTTCGAGCCATTCTTCACCACCAAGGCGGTGGGCAAGGGTTCTGGGCTGGGTCTGGCGCAGGTGTTCGGTTTTGCCAAGCAGTCCGGTGGCGGCGTGAGCATCGATACGGCAGAAAACGCCGGGACCACCATTAAGGTCTACTTGCCGAGCATCGCGCAAACGGCGACGCCTATGGTCAATGTCTCGGACATGCCGGGCCACGCCGACGCCGACGACTTGCATCGCACGATTCTGCTGGTGGACGATGACCCCCAGGTGCGCTCGGTGACGGCGATGATGCTCAGCTCACTGGGCTATTCAGTGGTTGAGGCGGAAAACGGCAACGATGCGCTGAAGAAGATCGACTCGGCTATCGACCTGGTGCTGACCGACTTCGCCATGCCCAACATGACCGGCGCAGAGCTGGCCGATCGGGTGCGTGGTGATTACCCGGGTTTGCCGGTGATGTTCATCACAGGTTTTGCCGACATCGACATTCTCTAGGTCGACCAGCAGTTGATCGTGCAGAAGCCTTATAAAGAAGAAGAGCTGGCGCGCAAACTGGCCAATGTCTTGATGAAGACCGGAGCGGGTGTGGCGTCCTGACTGTCGCTGTTGCTGACATCACTGATGTCGCTGTGCGTTTGATTCTGGCCGGAGGCCTACGGCCTCTGGCCAGAATCAAAAACCGCGGCGAGCGGAGTCAATCATCCCGCGTCAGCACTTCCAGCAGCTCAATCTCGAAAATCAGGTTTGAATGCGGTGTGATGTGCGCGCCCATGCTGCGTTCGCCGTAAGCCAGATGCGAAGGCACCAGCAGCTTGCGTTTGCCGCCGACCTTCATCCCCATCAGACCCTGATCCCAGCCCTTGATCACACGACCGGTGCCAATCACGCATTGAAACGGCTTGCCGCGATCCCAGGAGGAGTCGAACACCGTGCCGTCTTCCAGCGTGCCGGTGTATTGCGTGGTGATCAGCGCGCCCTTGACGGCAGCTTTGCCGGTGCCTTCTTGCAGGTCAATGATCTGAAGTTCGTCGTTCATGGTGTCTTTCCCGTGGAAACAGAAGCAGGCGGGGATGCTAAAGGCCAACATCTTCGTTGGCAACGGGCATAAAAAACGGCGCGCCCTTTGCGGGGCGCGCCGTTTCTGGTTCAGCGGATTAAACGTTCATCAGGCGATGACGTCGCTGCTCCACTCGCCATTGACCAAGCGCTTTAGGCCCAGCGGGTTGGCGTTTTGCAGGGCTGCGGGCAGCAGGCTGTCCGGGTAGTTCTGGTAGCAGACCGGGCGCAGGAAGCGGTCGATCGCCAGGGTGCCGACCGAGGTGCCGCGAGCATCGGAGGTCGCCGGGTATGGGCCGCCGTGGACCATGGCGTCAGAGACTTCCACGCCGGTCGGGTAGCCGTTGACCAGGATGCGACCTACCTTGTCTTCCAGCACCGGCACCAGCCACTGGTACTTCTGCAGGTCGGCAGTTTCACCGATCAGGGTCGCGGTCAGCTGGCCACGCAAGGCCTGCAGCGCGGCTTTCAGCTCGGCGTCGTCAGCCACTTCGATCAGCAGCGTGGTCGGGCCGAAGACTTCTTCCTGCAGCAATTCGTCGCCATTGAGCAGCATGCTCACGTCAGCCTTAAACAACTGCGCCTGAGCCTGACGGCCTTCCTGCGGCTTGCCGGCCAAGTGGGTGACGCTCGGGTGCGCCAGCAGTTTTTGCACACCCTTGCTGTAGCTGCGCAGGCCGCCTTCGTTGAGCATGGTTTGCGGCGCCTGGCCACCCATGTGCTCTTTGAGCTGCTCGGTGAACGCGGTCAGGGCAGGGGAGCGGATGCCGATCACCACGCCAGGATTGGTGCAGAACTGACCCGCGCCCATGACCACAGAAGCGGCGAGCTCGCCAGCGATCGCCGCGCCACGGGCGGTCAGTGCGCCCGGCAACAGAACCACCGGGTTGATGCTCGACATTTCGGCGAACACCGGAATCGGCTGTGGACGCTCGGCCGCCAGCTTGCAGAGGGCGTTGCCGCCGTGCAGGGAACCGGTAAAGCCCACACCCTGAATCGCCGGGTGCCTGACCAGGCCTTCACCAACGCGGCTGCCGAAGATCATGTTGAACACGCCTTTGGGCATGCCGGTTTTTTCGGCGGCGCGAACGATGGCCTGGCCGACCAGGTCCGCCGTGGCCATGTGGCCGCTGTGGGCCTTGACCACCACAGGGCAGCCAGCGGCCAGTGCCGAGGCGGTATCACCGCCGGCCGTGGAGAAGGCCAGCGGGAAGTTGCTGGCGCCGAATACGGCAATCGGGCCGACGCCGATGCGGTACTGGCGCAGGTCGACGCGTGGAAGAGGCTTGCGGTCCGGCAGCGCCTGGTCGATGCGCGCACCGAGGAAGTCGCCGCGACGCAGGACTTTGGCGAACAGGCGCATCTGGCCGCTGGTGCGACCGCGTTCGCCCTGGATACGACCGGCCGGCAGCGCGGTTTCCTGGCAAACGAGGGCAACGAAATCATCACCCAAGGCATCGAGCTCGTCGGCGATGGCGTCGAGGAATTCTGCGCGACGGGCCGGGCTCAGTTGGCGGTATTCAACGAACGCGTCTTTGGCAGCCAGGGCAGCGGCGTCGATCTCGCCGTCGGTGGCTTGGTGGAAGGTATAAGGCAGGGCATCGCCGGTGGTGGCATCGAGGCTCTTGTGACGGGCTTCGCCGAGGCCGCTGCGGGCGCCGCCGATGAAGTTCTGGCCGAGAACGTTAGGCATCTGCTTCTCCTGTTATTTTTGGGTCGAAACGGTCAGGCCGTGGCCTGACAGGGAATCTGTGGGGTTGCATGAAGCATGGAGCGACGATGACAGGACCTGTCGGTCAGTCGATGTTGACGGACATCATACAACTGCAAAATTTTACCCGCAAGGCGCGACTTTTCGGGCAGCGAGGTGATAGATCGGAAAGGCGCGCGATCAGGCGATCTGTTCCAGGATGTCGCGCAGCCGGTCCAGCGCCGGGTCGATGTCGAGGGTTTCGATAGCGCCAAAGCCAAGGATCAGGCCATCGCGTCGCGGCACGTCGTGAAAGAAGCCGGTCAGCGGGTAGAAGCCGATTTCGACCTTGCGCGCCAGGCTGACCAGCAGCGGCAAGTCGATCGGCACCTTGAACATCACGGCCATATGAAAGCCCGCCGTGGATGGAATAGCCTCCATCCACGGCGAAAGATCGTCTGCGAACCGCGCCAGGATTCGCTCGCGACGCCCGGCGTAGATGCCATGGCAGCGGCGGATGTGCTTGTTCAGCAGGCCTTCGTTGATGAACTTGGTCAGCGCCCATTGCGGCAGGGTGCTGGTGTGCCAGTCAGTCAGCTGCTTGGCCTTGATCACCGCTTCACGAATGGCCTTGGGCAGCACCGCGTAGCCCAGCCGAAGCTCGGGCAGCAGGGTCTTGGAAAAAGTGCCGACGTACGCGACCACGCCAAATTCGTCCATGCTTTGCAGCGAATCGGTGGGGCGGCCTTCGTAGCGAAACTCGCTGTCGTAGTCGTCCTCGATGATGATCGCGCCAATTTGCCGGGCTTTGTCCAGCAGCGCCTGACGTCGCGCCAGGCTCATGGGCATGCCCAGCGGCATCTGGTGCGAAGGGGTGACGTAGATGACGTGGGCGTTGTCCGGGATCTGCTCGACGATGATGCCTTCGCTGTCCAGCGGCACGCTCACGACATGGCCGCCCTGGGCGTCGAACAGCTGGCGGGCAGGGGTGTAGCCCGGATCTTCCATGGCCACGGTACAGCCGGGTTCGATCAACACCCGGGCGATGAGGTCCAGGGCCTGTTGCGCGCCGTTGCACACCACCACGTCGTCGGCCACGCATTTGACGCCTCGGGCAAAGGCGATGTGCCCGGCGATGGCGCTGCGCAGGGGCTGCACGCCTTCGGGCTGACTATAAAAGCCGCGCGCCTGGGACATCTGGCGCAGGGCGTAGAGCGTACAGCGTCGCCATTCATCGAGGGGAAACTGGGTCTTGGCTGTCGCGCCGCCAATGAAGTCGCAGCGCAGGGTACCTTCCAGCGGCGGGTGACGCAGGGGCAGGGAGATGCGTTCCCAGTCATCGACGCGCTTCTGGCTGGCCAGCTGTGAAGGCCGCTGGCTGCGTGGCGCTGGCGCGCTACGGGTGTTAACGAACGTGCCGCTGCCGATCTTGCCCACCAGATAATTTTCGTAGGTCAGGCGACTGTAGGTGTCGGAAATGGTCTTGCGCGACAGGCCCAACTGCGCGGCCAGCAAACGGCTGGGCGGCAGTTGCACGCCAGCGGCCAGACGCCCGGATTCGATGCTCGTGCGCAGTTGCTCATACAGCTGATTCGCCAGGTCCTTGCGGCCTTGAATGACGATGTGCAGTTCCACGTTCAGCTCCCGTGCGCCGATCTCGGTGGGCAATTCTAGCCAGCGGCCGGGAAAGCGGTATAGTTGCGCAGCAAAAAAGCGCGGAATTGGTCTAGTTGTGGTGTTCGGGTCGAGAGCGTTGTTTGTTGGAAAAACCTGACGCTATCGACAACCCGGCCATCGGCAAAACCCTGCAATCCCGCTATTCTGCGCGCTCCTTTTTCTGAATGCAGCTCGACGGATATCAAACATGGAGTTCACCAGCGGCTTCTTGCTGAGCCTTTCCCTGTGCCTGGACATCGGCGTGGCCAACATCGCGATGATCACCTTGGCCATGCAGCGCGGCTACTTACAGGGTTTCTGGTTGGGGCTGGGCACCTGTTTCGGTGACCTGTTCTACGCGATTCTCGCGCTGGCGGGGATGACCGTGTTGCTGCAATACGAATGGGTGCGCTGGGCGCTGTGGATCGGCGGCTCGGTGCTGCTGATCTTCTTTGCCGTGAAAATGATCATCTCGGCCTTGAGCCGCCACAGCGGGCTGGCCATGGCCGCTGAGAGCGACAACCGCTCGGGTCTGCGCGAGTTTTCCCGGGGCGTGTTTCTCGCGGTTTCATCACCCACGGCGATTCTCTGGTTCGCGGCGGTGGGCGGCACGCTGATCTCCCGTGCGGGTGGCCATGGCAGCCTGAGCACGGCGTTCTTTTTATCGGGGTTCTTCAGCGCAGGCGTGGCCTGGTGCGTATTCATCTGCTTTGCCGCCAGCCATGGCGGGCGTCTGCTGGGTGACCGACTGCTCAAGTATTCGTATTGGGTGTCGGCGGCGATTTTCTGTTATTTCGCGGTGTACGTGATTTTGTCCGGGTATCAGGAGTTCATTGTCAACGCTGCGCGGGGTGAGTAGGGGGAGGTTGGGCATCCAATCTGCCAGGGCGGGTCTTCAAGCAACGAACGTTTGCGGCTGTGAGCGCTCATAGACTTAAGCAACGGCGTAGACAGGATCGTCCCGTGCCGCACCCATGAGCGGATCGGCCGACCTCTCCATTCCCCTTGAAGACGGAGACCCTATGACCACACCGGACAAGCAGTACGTGGAATGGCTGGTAGAACAGTCAATGCTCCACGCCGCAAAGCAACGCGCCAGACTCTACGGTGGCCAGGGCCGACTCTGGCAACGGCCCTACGCCCAGGCCCGCCCTCGGGACGCCTCGGCCAGTGCGTCGGTGTGGTTCACCGCGTACCCGGCGTCGATCATCACCCGCGAAGGCGGCTCGGTGCTGGAGGCGCTGGGGGATGAGAAACTCTGGCACACCCTCTCGGAAATCGGTATTCAGGGCATCCACAACGGCCCGCTGAAAGCCTCCGGCGGTCTCAAGGGCCGCAAGAAAACCCCCAGCATCGACGGCAATTTCGACCGCATCAGCTTTGAGGTCGACACCGAGCTGGGCACCGACGCGCAATTCTTGAACCTCAGCCGCATCGCCGCTGCACACAACGCGGTGATCGTCGACGACGTGATCCCGTCCCACACCGGCAAGGGCGCGGACTTCCGCCTGGCCGAGCTGGCCTACGAGGATTACCCCGGCCTGTACCACATGGTCGAGATCAAGGAAGAAGACTGGTCGCTGCTACCCGAGGTGCCAGCAGGGCGCGATGCGGTGAACCTGCCGCCGGCCATCGTCGATGCCCTGCGCGACAAGCATTACATCGTCGGTCAGTTACAGCGGGTGATCTTCTTCGAGCCGGGCGTCAAGGAGACCGACTGGAGCGCTACGCCGATCATCACTGGCGTGGACGGCAAGGACCGGCGCTGGGTCTATCTGCATTACTTCAAGGAAGGCCAGCCGTCGCTGAACTGGCTGGACCCCAGCTTTGCCGCGCAGCAGATGATCATCGGCGACGCTCTGCACGCGATCGACGTAATGGGTGCGCGGGTGCTGCGCCTGGACGCCAACGGCTTCCTGGGTGTCGAGCGCAAGGCCGAGGGCACGGCGTGGTCGGAAAGCCATCCGCTGTCGATCACCGGCAACCAGTTATTGGCCGGGGCCATTCGCAAGGCTGGCGGTTTCAGTTTCCAGGAGTTGAACCTGACCATCGACGACATCGCCGCCATGTCTCACGGTGGCGCGGATCTGTCCTACGACTTCATCAACCGCCCGGCGTACCAGCATGCGCTGCTCACCGGGCGCACTGAGTTTCTGCGCTTGATGCTGCGTCAGGTTCACGAGTTCGGCATCGACCCGGCGTCGCTGATTCATGCGCTGCAAAATCACGACGAGCTGACCCTCGAACTGGTGCACTTCTGGACCCTGCACGCCCACGACCAGTACCTGTACATGGGCCAGACCTTCCCCGGCAACATCCTGCGCGAGCACATCCGCGAGGAGATGTACGAGCGTCTGGCGGGAGAGCACGCGCCGTACAACCTCAAATTCGTCACCAACGGCGTGTCCTGCACCACCGCGAGCATCATCACGGCGGCGCTGGGCATTCGCGATCTGGACGCCATCACGGCGGCGGACATTCAGCAGATCCAGCACATTCACCTGCTGCTGGTGATGTTCAATGCCATGCAGCCCGGGGTGTTCGCGTTGTCGGGTTGGGATCTGGTGGGCGCCTTGCCGCTGCCTGCCGAAGATGTCGCGCACCTGATGGGCGATGGCGACACCCGCTGGATTCATCGCGGCGCCTACGATCTGGTGGATCTGGACCCCGACAGCCAGCGTTCGTCCGGCGGCATGCCTCGCGCCAGGACGCTGTATGGCAGCCTGATCGATCAGTTGCAGCGGCCTGATTCCTTTGCTTCGCAACTGAAGAAAATCCTCGCCGTACGGCGCGCTTACGACATCGCCGCCAGTCGGCAGATCCTGATTCCCGATGTCGAGCATCCGGGGCTGCTGATCATGGTGCACGAACTGCCTGCGGGGAAGGGCACGCAGATCACTGCGCTCAACTTCAGCGCCGAGGCCATCGTCGAAACCCTGCATTTGCCCGGCATTGCGTCGGGTCCTGTAGTGGACATCATCAACGAGCGAGTCGAGGGCGATCTGACCGAGGAGGGCGAGTTCACCATTACCCTGGATGCCTACGAAGGCCTGGCCTTGCGGGTGGTGAGCATGGTGGCGCCAATGATGTAAAACCGGTTTTACATGCGCTTTAGATGCTCTGGGAGTGAGCTCGCTCGCCACTGCGGAGGGTCAGCTGATGCCTCTGCGGCTGATTCATTGCTTTGGTGAGCAAGCTCACTCCCACAGGGTTTGGCGTATCCAGATCCCCTCGCAGAGGGCTTACATCCTCGACACTGACTTCGGAAACCTTTCTTGTCCATCGCCCAAACCGTCCACACCCCCACGCTCACCCACCTTTGGAGCTACCGCTTGACCTTCCTGCTTTCGGGCATGGCGTTGGGGGCCTGGGCGCCGCTGGTGCCGTTTGCCCGGGATCGCGCCGGGCTGGAGGAGGCCGAGCTGGGCCTGCTGCTGTTGTGCTTCGGTCTGGGCTCCATGCTGGCCATGCCGATCGCAGGAGCGCTCACCACCCACAAGGGTTGCCGCGCCGTTGCGTTGGTCGGCGGCGCACTGATCTGCAGCATGCTGCCGTTGCTCGCGAGCCTGTCGTCCTTTGCGGGGCTGGCGGTCACGCTTGCCGTTTTCGGCGCAGGGCTGGGCAGCATCGATGTCGCGATGAACGTGCAAGGCCTGGTGGTCGAACAGGACCATCGCCGACCGTTGATGTCCGGATTTCATGGTTTGTTCAGCCTCGGCGGCATTCTCAGCGCTGCCTTGATGGGCCTGCTGCTGTGGGGCGGCGCCTCGCCGTTGCTGGCGGTCTGCGTAGTGGTAGCC
>CAURWS010000094.1:0-9496 GCA_963528485.1 uncultured Pseudomonas sp.
AAATCCCGGCGCATGGTCGAGTTGCGCCAGCGCACCGACAGGTTCTTGAAACTCCCCGCCTGAATCACATAGCCCAGCTCCGACTCCCGCGCCCATTCCTCGCCATCGGTGATGCTGCCGGTGTGCACGTTGTCGCCCTTGATGTAGCGGTTCATCAGGGTCAGGCCCGGCACGCCCAGAGCAGCGAAGTCGAAGTCATGGCGCACCTGCCAGGAGCGCTCCCTGGCGTTGTCGAAGCTTGAGTTGTAGCTGTCGTTGGCCAGGGTGCCGCCGCTGGTGCCATTGACCCGCATCCACGCGCTGTCGCCGCTGACTTTCTGCAGGCCCACGTAAAAGGTGCTCGACTGATAACGCGCCGAGAGCAGCGCGGACCAAGTGCGGTTGTCCAGATCGCCCGCCAGCGCATTGCCGTCCTCCTTGCCGGTGAAGTAGCCCAGGTTGGCGCCCAGGGTCCAGGCACCCACGGCCTGCTTGTGCACGAGGTTGAAATACTTCTGCTGGTAGATGTCTTCAAGCTGGGCGTACCACACGCCGACCTGCGTCTGCTTGTCGTTGAAGGTGTACTCGGCGCCGGTGAAATTGAAGCGATCCGAGGTGAACGCCGCGCGGCCGAACAGCGACATGTCTTCCATGCTCGCGTCGTTGCGCGGGCTGTTGCCGCGGAACTGGCCACCGTACAGCGTCACGCCGCTGATCTCTTTGGACGTGATCTGCCCGCCGCGAAAGGTCTGGGGCAGTGAGCGGCCATCGTCCGAGCGCAGGATCGGCAACACCGGCATCCATTCGCCGATCTTCAGTTCAGTGTTCGACACCTTGGCTTTGGCGGCAATCGCCAGACGCCCGAAATCATCGGCCGGACGACCATCGTCGTGGATCGGCAACAGCTGCGTGCCGCCAGACCCCTTGCCGCCGTCGAGCTTGACCGAATACAGCCCCAGCGCGTCGACGCCGAACCCTACCGTGCCCGGCGTGTAGCCGGAACGGGCGTCGAGGATAAAGTTCTGCGTCCATTCCTGGGCCAGACCCTGCGCATGGGCCGGGTCGACGAAGTTACGGTTGATGAAGAAATTGCGCAGGTTGAGGTTGACCTTGGCATCGTCCACGAAGCCTTCGGCGCTGGCGCCGAAGGAGGTGAGGGCGCTGGCGGCAATGGCGAGGGACAGACCGCTGAAAACAGGGGATTTGTTGTGCATCGTGGGACCTTTTTTGTAGTTATTGGCAACGCGAAACTGAATTCCATGGTGCGAGGCGGCAGGTGTGCGATCAATTGGCTGCAGCGGGTTTTGGGCGATTATCGAACGTTAATTAACCAGTTAGTCCATTAGGATTTTCTTTGTTCTCGCCGGCTTGTTCAAACTGCCCGAGCGACGTTCAAACACGCGCGACTGAGCGCTCAGAAAAATGACCAAATGTGTCAGGTTTGTTTGGTTATCTGACGACGCCTTCTATATGCTTTCTGTGTCTAGCCTAATGCCCGGAGAGGCAACGGGCCGACTACGCACTCACGCAAGGCCAAAGGACAGCTGATGAGTACCACCAGCACGCCGCTCTCCGGCGTCAACAAGCCGCTCAAGGGCATCGCACTGATTGTCCTGGCGACGTTTCTGTTTTCCAGTCACGACACCCTCTCCAAGTACCTGTCCGGCATCTACCCGATCATGATGGTGGTGTGGGTGCGCTATGTGGTGCACACCGGGCTGATGGCCTGCATCTTCATGCCTTCGGCCGGCCTGCGCGTGCTGCGCACCAAAAAGCCTGGCCTGCAGGCGCTACGTGCGGCATGCCTGTTGGGCACCAGCTTGTTGTTCACCAGCGGCCTGATGTTCATCCCGATTGCCGAGGCCACGGCGGTCAACTTTCTTGCGCCCTTGCTGGTGACGGCGTTGTCGGTGCCGTTGCTCAAGGAAACCGTCTCGCGCGGGCAGTGGATTGCCGTGCTGGTGGGGTTCAGCGGGGTGATGGTGATCGTCCATCCGGGCGGCGAGCTGTTTACCCCGGCGGTGTTGCTGCCGTTGGGTTCGGCGTTGTGTTTCGCCTGTTATCAGTTGCTGACCCGATTGGTCGCGGCCCATGACAGCCCGACCACCAGTAACTTTTTCGCGGGGTTGTTCAACAGCCTATTGATGAGCGCGATCGTGCCGTTCTTCTGGCAATCGCCGCAGTGGCAACACATTCCGTTCATGCTGGCGCTGGGCACCTGCGGGATGGTGGCGCATTTGATGCTGACCCAGGCGTTTCGCTTTGCCGCGCCGGCATTGCTGGCGCCATTCGGGTATTGCCAGATCGTGTTTGCGGGGCTTTGGGGGTATGTGGTGTTCAATCACGCGCCATCGCTGACGGCGCAGGCGGGGATTGCGATTATCTGTTTGAGTGGCTTGGCGGCGGCGTGGCAACAAAGGAAGTCGGGCGGATAAGGGAGGCGTTGGCTGCCAGGTTTGGGCGCATATCCATTTCAGAGGGTGCTGCTGATATCGGATTGGCCCTTGCAGCCGCCTCGGTCGTCAGGCGGAACTCCCCCGGCGCCACCAAAGGATGATGGATTCAACTCGCTCAGCGCCGCTCAAGAAACAGAAAAACCGTGACCGACCCCTCACTCCCAAAACCTCCCCACCCTCCGTATGAATCCCCATCTACACTGCCATACAGGTCGGAACGCAGGCGGGCATCCCAGTGCCTGGCGCGGATCAACATGGAGGTGTTCACAATGCTGTTTACCCCGGAAATGCGCAGAACCATCGAAACCAGCTTCCTGCCCTTGGCTTGCCAGTGCACCCTCATGCCCGGCGACGCCCTCATGGTGAAAATCTTCGACCCCGACACTGGCCGTATCGCCATGCTCGCCGACAACGTCTCCATCGGCCATCTGACCAGCGTGCGCGCGCTGGCTGAACTGATCGCCGAACTGCGCTATGACCTGCGGACCTGCGCCACGCCCTTTGGCTCTGCCCCGGCCTTTTCCGCCCTGTTCGGCGGTGCCTGACGCTTGCGCCGATATCAATCCGTGCGTGAGCGCGTCAATTATCTACATTTTCGGTGGAACCTTTGATGCGCGATGATGTTATCTTGACACCAAATGCGCTGGAGGGTATTTCGTCGTCCCCATTCGCATCGATAAAAAATGCTTTCTTTTCAAGGTGGCAGCGCATGATTTCGGCAACCCGGAATCAGGGCTGACGCCCTGTTCGTGTGTCTGCCCGTCGTCGTAGCCGGTAGTCAATACGACGTGCACTTTCCTCAGGAGCCCGCCCCATGGCAGTACTGCAGCAAACCACTCTGGACGCCCTCAAACGGACTGAAGCTCAACTCGCAACGAGCTGGCGGTCGGACCTGGAAGCCAGCGGCGCCATCCGTAATCTGAAGGCCGAAGACATCGATCGGCAAACCCGCGAATTCCTGCGTCTGTTGAACTCGGTGCTGGAAAAAGGCGCCTCGCAAAGCATTTCCGCCTCCGAGTGGGAAGAAGCCCGCCAGTTCCTCGAAAAACTCTCCCATCAGCGTGCGCTGGCCGGCCAGGATTCGCAGCAGACCGCCAACTTCATCTTTGCACTCAAAGGGCCATTGTTCGGCCTGCTGCAGCAAGTCTATGCCGACCAGCCGACGTTGCTGGCCGAGCAACTGTGGGAAATCTCGCAACTGCTGGACCTGTTGGGCCTGCATACCATCCGCACTTTCCAGAAATCCCGTGAGTCGGTGATCAAGCGTCAGCAGGAAGAGCTGCTGGAGCTGTCTACGCCGGTGGTCAAACTGTGGGACGGCGTGTTGGCGCTGCCGATGATCGGCACCCTCGACTCTCAGCGCACGCAAGTGGTCATGGAATCGCTGCTGCAACGCATCGTCGACACCGGCTCGGAAATCGCCATCATCGACATCACGGGTGTACCGACCGTCGACACCCTGGTGGCCCAGCATCTTTTGAAAACCGTGACTGCCATTCGCCTGATGGGCGCTGACTGCATCATCAGCGGCGTGCGTCCGCAGATCGCCCAGACCATCGTGCACCTGGGCCTGGACCTGCAGGGCGTCGTCACCAAGGCCAACCTGGCTGACGCGCTCGCGCTGGCCCTGCGTCGTCTGGGCCTGACCGTCACCAAAGCGGTTTAAGCCCATGGAGCGGATTCCGATTCTGCAAATGGGTGACTTCCTGCTGGTCACCATTCAGGTGGACATGCACGACCAACTGGCGCTGACGCTGCAGGATGATTTGTCCGAGCGCATCAGCAAGACCTCGGCGCGCGGCGTGTTGATCGACATCTCGGCATTGGACATGGTCGACTCGTTCATAGGCCGAATGATCGGCATGATTTCCGGCCTGTCGCGCATCATGGACGCTGAAACCGTGCTGGTGGGCATGCAGCCTGCGGTGGCGATCACGCTCGTTGAATTGGGCATGACCCTGCCGGGTGTGAGCACCGCGCTCAACGTCGAGCGTGGCATGACGCTGTTGCGCGAGCGAGCCTATTCCCAATGAACATCAGCAGCAGCGGCACTCAAGGCATTCACATCGAACAGGACGTGGTGCTGGCCCGGCAAATGACCCGCAAGCTGGCCCAGGACTGCGGCATGCGCCTGATCGACCTGACCAAGCTGGTGACGGCGGTCAGTGAGCTGGCGCGCAACACCATGGTCTACGGCGGCGGCGGTGACATGGACTGGCAGGTCATCGAGGATGGCGCGCGTACGGGTTTGCGCCTGACCTTTCGCGACGAGGGCCCCGGTATTCCCGACCTGAAACTGGCGATGACCGATGGCTGGACGTCGGGCAACGGCCTGGGTCTTGGCCTGACCGGCGCCAAGCGGCTGGTCGATGATTTTGAATTGGACACCGCGCCCGGCGCAGGCACTCGGGTGACGATCTGCAAATGGACTTGAGATTGCACAGTCACCTGACTCACGTGCTGGAAATCGAAGACAGCAGCCAGGTGGGGCATGCCCGACGCATCGCCCAGAAGCTCGCTGAGCAATTGGGCTTCGACGACACCGACTCCGGCCGTGTGGCCCTGGTCGTCACCGAGCTTGCCAGCAATATCCTCAAGCACGCCAGCACTGGCGAGCTGCACGTGCGCGCCCTGGCGGGCGAGGTGCCGGGGGTGGAGGTCGTTGCCATTGATCGTGGCCAGGGCTTCGACCTGCACGACTGCATGGCTGACGGGTTTTCCACTCGCGGCACTCAGGGCATCGGTCTGGGCTCGATCCTGCGACAGGCCCAGGTTTTCGATGTGCACAGCGACAGCCGCGGCACGGTATTGCTGACGCGTTTTTATCCCCGCGGCGCAAACGTTCACGACCTGCGCCTGGGCGTTTCGCAGCATTCGTTGCACAACGATCCGGCCTGTGGCGATGCCTGGGAAGTGGCGATCAAAGGTTCGCGTGTCAGTCTGCTGATGATCGACGGTCTGGGTCATGGGCCAGAGGCTGAAGACGCCGCGAAGGCCGGTGCTGTGGCGTTCAACCGCGAGCCGTTCGCCGACCTCACCCTGTTGCTCGACGACATCCACCACGACATGCGCGGCTCCCGGGGTGGTGCGGTGGCGATTGCGCAGTTCGACGGGCAACGGGACAGTCTGGGTTTTATCGGCATCGGCAATATCGGCGTCGCGCTGATCGGCGAAGAGAAGTCCCGGGGACTGGCCTCGCACCCCGGTATCGTGGGCCTGCAATACCGGAAGGTGCCGGCCGTGAGCTACGCTCAATGCGTCGGGCAGTTGTTGATCCTGTACAGCGACGGTCTGCAATCTCGATGGAATCTTCGCGACTACCCGGGTCTGATGTATCGACACCCGGCCATCATCGCGGCGGTGCTGCATCGCGATTTCTGCCGGGGCAGGGATGATGTAACGGTATTGGTGCTTGCTCTGGAGAGGCTCGATGACTGACAACCCCGTTCACGGTGCCGACATGGCGTCAGCAGAGCTTCAACGTTTGCGCGATGAGGCCCAGGCCTTGCGCGCCGAACTGGATGAAACCAATCAGGGCGTGCTGGCGCTGTACGCAGAGCTGGACACCCAGGCCGAACAATTGCGTCAGGCGTCGGATCTCAAAAGCCGGTTCCTGTCGTACATGAGCCACGAATTCAGAACGCCCCTGGGCTCGATCCTGAGCATCGCCAGCCTGCTCAGCGACGAACTGGACGGTCCACTGAGCGACGAGCAGCACAAGCAGGTCGCGTTCGTCAGCACCGCCGCGCGGGAGCTAAGCGACATGGTTGACGACCTGCTGGATCTGGCGAAGATCGAGGCCGGTCGCATCAGTATCTCACCGGCCTGGTTTGACATGCTTGATCTGTTTTCGGCGTTGCGCGGGATGTTCCGGCCCATCGTCGACACCTCGGCGGTGGACCTGATTTTCGAAGAGCCGGTGGGCCTGCCAAGGCTCTATACCGACGATAAGAAACTTGCGCAGATCCTGCGCAATTTCGTTTCCAATTCCCTGAAATTCACCCAGCGTGGTGAGGTGCGTGTGTCGGCGCAGCTGGAGAATGAGCAGGAAATCCGCTTTGCCGTCAGCGACACCGGCATCGGCATTCCCCCCGAGCTGCATGCGGCGTTGTTCGAGGACTTCATCCAGGTCGACTCGCCGTTGCAAAAGCGTCTGCGTGGCACTGGGCTGGGGCTGTCGTTGTGCAAGCGGTTTGCCGAGCTGCTGGGCGGCCGGGTCGGGCTGGAGAGCCAGCCAGGGTTGGGCTCTACCTTTTATGTGGTGATTCCATTGGCGGTCGCCCAGGAGCACGGTGATGAAGCCTGACAGTCGGCTGCTGATTGTCGATGACAATGCCGCGACCCGTTATGCGTTGCGCCGACGCATGGAGCGTCAAGGCTTCATTGTCCAGGAGGCGGGCACCGGCACGGAAGGCCTGGCACTGATCGCCGAGCAAATCCCCGATGCACTGATTCTCGACGTCAACCTTCCGGACATGAGCGGCTTCGACATCGTGCGTCACTTGCGTGCCGAAGCCCGAACCGCGTTGCTGCCGGTGGTGCATGTGTCGGCGGCGTCGATACAGACCGGCGACATCGTCACGGGGCTGGAGGCCGGCGCCGATGCCTACCTGGTGCATCCCGTCGACCCTGATGTGCTGCTGGCGACCCTGCGCACGCTGCTGCGCGTGCGCGACACCGAAGCGGCGTTGCGCGACAGCGAGGACCGTTTTCACGAGATATTCGTCAACGTGTCCGCACCCATTGCGGTCATGGATGGCGAGCTCAAAGTGCATGAATGCAACCATGCTTTTTCCCGACTGATAGCCCAGGGCGCGACAGACAACGCGGTGTTGCGCTGCTTTGGCGACGATCAGGCGCCTGCCATTGCCGGGCTGCGCGAAGCCTTGGTCACCGGAGAGCGCTGGAAAGGCACCCTGAGCATGCTGGTGCAGGGCGATCTGCGTGAAACCGAATGGCAGGTTTCGCCGTATCGGGTCGATGGCTTGAGCCTGGTGTTCGTTGAAGACGTCACCGAGCATCGGCGCCGTGAGCAGTCTCATCAGGCACAACTCGACACGGTCAGTTCGCAACTGGCCCATGAAGTGGCCGAGCGTGAGCGCACCGAAGCGCAGCTGCTGCAGGCGCAAAAAATGGACGCCATCGGCAAGCTCACCGGCGGCATCGCCCACGACTTCAACAACCTGCTGACCGGGATCGTCACGGGCCTTGAGCTGATCAAGAAGCGCACCGAAGACAACCGCCCCGAGAAGGTGCTGGCCTATGCCGATGCGGCGCTGACGTCGGCCAAAAGCGCGGCGAGCCTGACCCATCGGCTGCTGGCTTTTGCGCGTCAACAACCTCTGGACACCCGTCCCACCGACGTCAATCATCATGTGCGCTCGCTACAGGAGCTGCTCAGCCGAACCATTGGCAAGCGCATCGGCCTGACCCTCGAGCTGACCTCGCGCAGCGTCGTGGCCATGGTCGATGGCGGCCAGCTGGAAAGCGCCTTGCTCAATCTGGTGATCAACGCCCGGGACGCCTTGCCCGGCGGCGGCAACATCATCATCAGCACCTATGAGGCGTATTCCCAGGGCAACTCGCGCCTTGAGGATGGGGCCTACATCGCATTGGCCGTTCGCGACGACGGCGCGGGCATCGAGCACCATTTGCTCGACAAGGTGTTCGATCCGTTCTTCACCACCAAGCCTATCGGCGAGGGCACCGGGTTGGGGCTGTCGACGATCTACGGTTTTGCCCGGCAGTCCGGTGGTGACGTGACCATTCGCAGCGTGGTTGGGCATGGCACCGAAGTGACGCTGATGCTGCCCGCAGCATTGGATCAGACCGTTGCACCGGCCCATGTGGCGCCCATCACCGAACTTGGCGCAGGCGAGCATGTCCTTATCGTCGAGGACACTGAATCGGTCCGCATGTTCGTCAACGAGATCCTCACGGACGCAGGCTACCGTTGCACTCAGGCGGGGGATGTCACCACGGCACTGTCGATTCTGGAGCGCGATGCCTCGATCGACCTGCTGTTGACCGATGTCGGTATGCCAATGATGAACGGCCGCGAACTGGCGCAGCGGATGCGCGGCTGGCGGCCCGATGTGCCGGTGCTGTTCATGACCGGTTACGCGGAAAACGCGCTCAACCGCCAGCATTTTCTGGGCGAGGGCATGGACATGATCACCAAGCCTTTCCAGTTGGCAGAGTTTCTGGACAAGGTCCGGACGATGCTCGATGCCTGACGGCGCCCGACTTTTATTGCGACCGACTGCCACGTAAACGACATAAAGATGCGTGATTTTTGTTACTGTTCACGTTCATTCATTCAGTGCCAGGCCGTCTGGCACCCACCTGTGGCGCACACTGCGTGATGGGACCACAGGTGAAGGAGATTTACTGTTGACCCTCAGTCCGGACCTGCAGCAAAGCGCGATCGACAACTGCGCCCGTGAGCCGATCCAGATCCCCGGCAGCATCCAGCCCCAGGGCTTTTTGCTGGTGATCGACGAAACCACGATGACCGTCGTTCAGGTGAGCGCCAACGTCAGCGGCTGGCTGGGCATGGCGCCTGAGACGCTGATCGGCCTGGCCCTGGATCAGGTGGTCGATGACTGCCCGCGCTTGCTCGATCGCCTGGCGGCTTTGCCGGAAGACGATCAGAATCCGTTCCATGTCGGCGACGTGCACTTTCTTGACGGCTCTCAGGCGGGCAAGCCCATCGCGATGATGGTGCACCGCCATGATCGGGTGCTGATTGCCGAGTTCGAACCGTCCAGTGACATGACCGCTGCGTACGGCAACGTCTATCCGCTGATGCGCACCTTCATCAGCCAGATGGAAGAGACCGAGAGCATTGAAGAGTTGTGCCGGCGTTCGGTTTCCGAGGTCAAGCGCATCACCGGTTTCGGTCGGGTCAAGGCCTACTGCTTCGACACCGATGGTAACGGCCTGGTCAACGCCGAAGTGGCAGATGAAGGCTATCCGAGCTATCTGGGCCTGAGTTTTCCCGGCACCGATATTCCCGCCCAGGCCCGGGCTCTGTATCTGGCCAACCGTATTCGCGTAAT
>CAURWS010000095.1:0-9473 GCA_963528485.1 uncultured Pseudomonas sp.
CGAGGGTCGATCTGCGCCAGCAGCTGGCCTTTCTTCACGTACTGGCCTTCGGTGAAGTACACGGCCATGAGTTCGCCGTCGACGCGGCTGGTGACCGTGACCGAATAGTTGGGAATGACAGTGCCCAGCGCCTGCTGGATCACCGGCACATCGGCCAGCCCCGCGGTGCCGACGGCCACGCTGACGGTGGCGTTGGTGTCGACCATGCCGGGCCCGGCATGACGCCCGCCGGGGCCTGCGGGCACGGCGCTGCCATCGCTCTGCGTCGGCGCGGAGGACGGGGTGTGCTTGATGTACACAAAGACAGCGCCAATGGCTGCGGCTATCAGGAGCGCGAATACAAGGCGCTTGCGTGAACGGGCTGCCGGGATCTGGGTCATTGGAAACTTCTGTGTGGGCAAGGGATAACGCGTGCAGCGGGCAAATGGGCGCCGCTGCGCCTGACACATCACGGCTCAGCCTGGCGACACCTGTTGCAACGACCGGCAGAGGCACTCATGCAGACCGCAGACCGGCTGCAGGATTCAAATGGCTGAAACGCTTGAGCGTGATAGGACCATTTAGCCGCGCATCACCTGCCCGAACAAGCTGTAAAGACCACCTTTGCCAATTATTTACACACACCTGAACATCGCGCAGCGCCTTGTACGGCGCAGCCTACAGCCGAATCGACCGATGTATCGACTTTGTCACCAAAGGGTATCGAAACGGCTACCCAAAAAACGCTCAGAAGCGATAGTCGACACCCGCGCCGGCGTACCACGACCTGCCCGGCGCCGCTTCGTAGTAACGCGCATTGCTGTCGCCGACGATCACCGAGCCTACGTATTGCCGGTCCAGCAGGTTGTCCAGGCGCAGCAGTTGATGGAAGGTCCAGTGCCCGTAATCCTGCTCGAAACGCGCGCGCCAGTTGAACACCGTGTAGGCAGGCGCCGCCTTGTCCTGATTGCTGTCCTCGACGTACACCTGGCTGCGGTACTGCGCTTCAAGTCCGGTGCTGATGCCTGGACGCGGCTTCCACACCAGCTCGCCAAACAGGCTGTTGAGCGGCACACCCGGCAGTTGATTGCCCTTCTCGATGATTTTGCCGCTCTGGGTGAAACCCTCGTCGTAGGTCGCGTCGGTGCGAGTGTAGGCCACGGTGGTCTGCCACTGCTCGCTGAGCTGGCTGTCCAGGCTGATCTCGACGCCGCGACGCAGGGTTTTTCCGGCGTTGGTGTAACTGGTGCGGCCGTCGGTGGCGCTGGCGACGACGATCTCATCGTCCGTGTGGATTTCAAACACCGCGGCATTGAGGCGAGTGCCCTGCCCCAGGCGCGCTTTCAGGCCCAGCTCGTATTGCGTGCTGGTGGCCGGATCAAGGCCGAAGTTGAAGCTCTCGGCCAGCCCCGGCGCGTAGGCCATCTCGGCCTGGGTCGGGGTTTCGAAGCCTTTGCCGACGCTGACATAGCCGTGCAGATCCGGGGTAAACGCGTACATCACCGACAGCGACGGCGTGTTCTGCTGGTACTTTTTCGACCCGCTGCCATCGCCGTTGGCCAGGTAGTGATCGTGCACATCCAGGGTCATGGTGCTGTAGCGAACGCCCGCTTCCATGACCCAGTTGCCCAGCGCCCAATGGGCCTGCACGTAAGGGTCGATGCTGGTGGCGGTGTCCTGCTCGTCACGGCGCAACTCGCCCTTGACGCCCAACTGGCTGCCGCTGAAATTCTGGTAGCCGCGCCGATCATCCTGACTGCGATCATAGTCGGCACCCACCGTCACCTTGAAGTCGCCCGGCAATGCAGTCAGCGGCTGAATCCAGCGCAGGGTGCCGCCATGAAACTCGCGATCAAAATCCACTACCCCGCCGCCGCGCTGGCTGTTGGAAGCCACCGTGCGCGGAATCGACAGGTACTGGATGACGCTGCGTTGCCCGGCGTAGAGGTTGAACTGCAGGGTCGCGTCGCCGAAGTAACGCTCGTAGTTCATGCCCAGTTGCTGGTGATCGATGCTTTTGCGGGTGTTGTAGGTTTCCGCGACCGCAGCCACCGAACGCGGGTCGTGCTTGTAGGCATCCCAGGTCTGGCCGAGGGGGTCTTGGGTGTTGTTCTGCTCCAGGCTGCTGTAGATCAGCGCGACGTGTGAGTCCTCGTCGGGGTTGAAGGTCAGCTTGCCGAAGGTCTGGTCGCGGCGCGCGGCGCGGTGGTCGCGATAGCCGTCGGTGTCCATGCGCGAGGCATCGAGCACGAAGCCTGCGCTGTCATTGCCGCCTTGTGCGGACAGGTGATTCTTGTTGAAGCCATCGCTGCCGAAGGTGGTTTCCGCACCAATGGTAGCCGGGCCCTGACCGTCACGGGTGAACATCTGGATCACGCCGCCAGCGTTGCTGCCATAGATGGTCGACGCCGGGCCGCGCAGCACTTCGATGCGGTCGGCGACGTCAAGATTCAGCGAAGCCGCCTGCCCCTGACCATCGGGGGTACTGGCCGGAATACCGTCGCTGAACAGCTTCAAGCCGCGGATACCAAAGGCCGAACGCGCGCCGTAGCCTCGCGAGGAAATCTGCAAATCCTGGGCGTAGTTCTGGCGGTTTTGCACCACCAGCCCCGGCACCCGCGACAGCACTTCCGACAGGTTCACGCCCAACTGGCCGTCAGTGCCCTTGGACAGGTCAACGGTGTCGATGGAAAACGGCAGCTCGAAACTCGACGTCGGAGCGTAGCTGCCGGTGACCACCGTGGGCTCGGCAATGTCGAGGGTCGTCGGGGTGTCCGCGTAGCCCAGGCTGCTCGTGCCCACGCCCCAGCACAACAGGGTCAGATTGAAAGGGGCGCTCAGGCGCGAGCGGGTAAAGCGAGGTGACATCTGAAACTTCCTGTAGGCATGCATCGGTAGAAAGACAACTTTTGAAGGCAAAAGCATGCCCCACGACACACGATAAGCAGGCCAAACGCATGGGGCACGTTCCGAAAGCGGATTGAATGCGCGGAGTATATCTGCGTGAGCAATAACGGTGCGGCCCGAAGCGGGGCTTGAGGTTGACGGAATGCTCAGGCGCAGCCGCCTACGCCTGAATCCATCATTGCCGGTATCTGGCGATTACCGATTGACGCCGTTGGCTTTGAACAGCCACTCAAACGCCTGCTCCAGCGTGGGCGCTGCAACTTGCGGCGGGTTGGCGCTGATCTGGTCGGCCGTGCGCTGGAACAGGTCCCTGACACCGGGCAACACCGACACTGGCATGTCGGCGGCACGCAGCTGGCGCTCGGCCTCTTCGACCTCTTTCAGGCGACGGGGTGCATGGACGACGTGGGTGCGAATCAGGGCGCCGAGGAAGTCGCGCAGGCTGGCCTGATCGATGTCGCTCAAGGCGTCGTGAAGTTTGTCGGTCACGCCCTGTTTTTCGGCCGCCATGAAGCACTCGATGGTCAGCGCTTCGAGGCCTTTGGTGAACACGCTGCGCAGGATTTTCAATGCTGCTGCATCGCCCGCTACGCCGTCGTCCACAGGCTTGAGCGGTGCGCCTGCCGAGGCGAACAATCCGATGGCCTGATCAAGCCCGACGCCTGCGCCGAGCAGGTTGGTTTTCTCGTGGGTCAGGGCTATGGCGCCGAGGATCGCGACGTCCACGTAAGCCACGCCCAGTTGCGCCGCGTGGGCCGCTGCGATACGGATCTGCGCCGGATCGGCGGTGGTCATGTCCACGAACAGAGCGTGCTTTTGCATACCGGCGAGGGCCTGCTCGGCCACCGGCAGAGAGACTGTGCCAAAGACGCAGGACACGACCACGTCGCAGGCAGGCGCGACGTCGGCGATGGAGGTGAACACGTCGAGCCCCAGCTCTGCGGCAAATGCCTGGGCGCGGGGGGAAGGTTTCAAGTCGCACAGCACGATGTCATGCCCTGCGGCCGACCACGGCCGCGCATACGTCAGACCGACTTCACCCGCTCCGATAATTCCGATTTTCATTGTTCTGGTTTCCGCTTCAGTGGGCCGCATAGGCGCCTTTGTAAGTGCCGGCGGCGATTTGCGCCAGCATCTGCGCTTCTTTTTGCTCGGTGGCCAGGCAGCGCTGCAACAGGCTTTCTGCCTGTGCTGCCGGGAACGCGACGATGCCGTCATGATCGCCCACCACGATGTCCCCCGGCGAGACCAGCATGCCGCCGATGCTGACCGGCACATTGATTTCTCCCGGGCCGTTTTTATAGGGGCCGCGATGAAATCCTGCGCGGGCGAACATCGGGAATGTCCCCTTGCCGATGGTCGCCAGATCCCGAATCGCGCCGTCCACCACCACGCCCGCAGCACCACGCTTTTCGGCGATCGCCGCCATGATGTCGCCCATCAGCGCGCGGCTGATGTCGCCCCCGCCGTCAACCACCAGCACTTGCCCGGGGGTGAGGATTTCCAGCGCCTGATGGATCGCACGGTTATCGCCACAGGGGACTTTCACGGTCAGGGCAATGCCGGCCATGGTGCCTTCGATACGGTGAAACGGCTTGAGCCGCGCGCCGGGAAGACGATCCAGGCAGTCGCTGATGATGGAGGTCGAGGTGCGGGTGAAGGCCGCCAACAGGGCGCTGACTTCTGACGTTGAGGCGATGGCGTTCATGGATGTTCCTCAGTGGCTGATGTCCCTGAGGATAAAGACGCTGTTAAATAGAAAAAGCGATATTATTCTATGGAATTACATGCGTATAAGGAATGAATGTGATCACCCTTAGACAGCTCATCGCGCTGCACTGGATCGAACGCCTGGGGACGTTCGAGCGTGCCGCCGAACACCTGCACACCACGCAGTCCGCGATCTCCAAACGTGTGCAGGAACTGGAATCGACCACCGGCCTGCAGCTGTTCGATCGCTCCCAGCGCGGCGCACGGCTCACCGCCACCGGTGAAGAACTGCTGGTTATCGCCCGCGAGATGCTCACCCTGGCCGAGCGCATCACCTCGCTCAAAGATGGCAACCACGTGGTCACTCGACGGCTGCGACTGGGCGTGACCGAGCTCACCGCGCTGACCTGGCTGCCGCGCCTGATCTCAAGGCTGGTGAAGGATTTTCCGGGACTGATTGTGGAGCCTGAAGTCGACATGAGCCGCACCCTCCACGAAAAGCTCATGGACGATCTGGTGGACCTCATCATTATCCCCGACACGTTCACGGCGCCCGAGGTGACAGCCGTGCCGCTGGCTATCGTGGAGAACGCCTGGATGGCCGCGCCTGGCCTGATTGGGCATTCCGGGGTGGTGGGCCTGGCAGAGCTGGCCAAATACCCGGTGCTGGTGCAGGGCAAACGCTCGGGGTCGGGTTTGTTCGTCAACAAATGGCTGGGCGCACTGGGCATCGAGCTGCCCAAGACGCTGTCCTCCGACAGCCTCACTGCGATGCTTGGCCTGACCGCCGCCGGGCTGGGCGTGACCTATCTGCCACTGGAATGCTTTCGCCCGCTGGTGGACGAAGGCAAGCTGACGATCATCAAGACCGACCCCCAATTGCCCCCGGTGCCGTACATGGCGATGTACCGAAATGACCGGCCCTCGGCGTTCGTCACTGAAGTGGCGTCCCGGGCCGTGGAGCTGTGCGATTTCTCGCGACAACTGCAAAGCTAACAAGGCGCACGGGATCATGCTCGTGCGCCTTGTTCAATCAAGCGGGCAGGAGAATGGCCGGGCGTTTACCGGGCGCCTTGCTGCTCACTGAGGTCGGCAGGTTCATGAATGGTCAGCACAAAGACCAGCGCCGCCAGCGAGCAGGCCCCCAGGAACAGGAACACCGCCGTCCAGCTGTAGCTGTCCAGCAGCATGCCGGTGATCAGCGGCGCCATGGCCCCACCCGCCTGCCCTGCACTGTTCACCAGAGAGGCCGCGACCGGGTACGTGGTGCGCGTGGTCACGCCCATCGAATACACCGAAAACGATGAGTAGCCGATGTTCAGCAAGAAGCCGGTGCCGAACAGCAACAGGCTGACAGACAGCAGATCGTTTGGCGCGTAGACCAGCGCGACCATCATCAGGCACGTGGCCACGGCGCTGATCATCATGGTCGGTTTTCTGCGACGGTCCAGAACGGTGTCCGACAGCCAGCCCCCGACGATGTTGCCCAACACGCCGCCAGCGAACGGCAGCGAGGCGACGAAGCCGATCTGCATCAGCTCGAAGTGCTTCACCTCACCCAGATACTTTGGCAGCCAGGCCAGCAGCACATTGACCACGCCGGTCATCAGCAAATAGCCCAGCCCACAGCCCCAGATGTTCCAGGACGTAAACACCGAACGCGAGGTGGCCAGCGGCGTCGTGTGTTTGTAACGCAGCAGCTTGTCCAGCGCGCCGAAGTTTTTAGGAGCCCGTACAGTACCGGTTTCGCTCTTGGTCTGGTCTTCGATGTAGGTGGCCTCGGCCTCATTGACCCGCTGCCCCGAACGCGGATCGTTGGGCACCAGCCACCACCAGATCAGCGCCATCAGGATCCCCGGAATGGCAAAGGCGAAGAACATCGTGCGCCAGCCATCAAGCATGATCAGCGCAGCACCAATGGGCGGCGCGATCACCGCGCCCATCTTCGCCGCCGACAGAAACGCTCCCGTGGCCAGCCCTTTTTCACGGGCGGGAAACCAGCGGTTGATAGTGCTGAGCATCGACAACGGCAGCGCCGCTTCAGCGATGCCGAGGGCTGACCGGTAGATCTTCAGCAACCCGAAGTTGTGCGCCGTACCGATGAGCAGCGTGACCACAGATGTCAGGCCAATGGACACCGGCGCCACCAGACGCACGCCCACACGGCTGAGCAGAAAGCCTGCGGGAATCTGCCCCAGGGAATAGAACAGGAAGAACGCGCTGACCAGCAGCCCTGCCTGGGCGTTGGTCGCGCCGAATTCTTTCTGGATGTAGGGCAGCGCAATACCGATGTTGGCCCGGTCGGCGGCGGCCAGCATGTAGACAACCACGATGACCGACAGAACTACCCAGCGATACTTTGACCTTGCCGTCTGCACGGCGGTGTCCGTGGTGGCGATTGCAGTCATGGCCCCTCCCCTTTTTTATGCTTATTGGAGTGGCCATGGTCGGCATTCTGCAAGGGTAGAAAAAGCGATAAATAAGAAACTGTATTCATTCCTTATCGGAATTATTCAGTCTACGTTCTTACGGGTTCAGCCCATCGCGCTGCTGCGCGCTCCAGAGTTCGAGGTTGGCGGTGACCAGCGCTTGCGGCAAAGCACTCGAGACGATCTTCTGCATTTCATCGTTGATCCTGTTCTGCAGCGGCGGTTTCAGACACTCGGAACCGGGGGACAGCGCCAGATACAGCCCTTCGCTGCTGATCGGCGGCTCCAGCGCCTTGACCTCGCCGTCGACCCCCAGTTTCTTGGCCAGGGCGATGCCCGGAAACTGCTCGAAGATCACGAAATCGTTGCGCTTGAGAATGAGCTTCTGGAACGCCTGGCTGGCCGTGGGAACGGCCTCCAGCGAAAGGTGCGTCCTGGCGTAATCATCGAAGGCCTGGCCGTAACTGTTGTTGACCAGGGTTCCGCCGCTGCGCCCGATCAAGTCGGACCACTGATGATAGGGGAACGCGCTGTCTTGCCTCACCCAGATCATGCTCGAGGTAAACAGGAACGGGGGGGTCACGAAATTCAGCGTCCGCGCCCGCTCGACGGTGAGGAAGTAACCGACCAGCATATCGATGCGGCCCGCCCTCACCTCTTCCTGCGCCCGCGACCAAGGCCCACCGTAGACCACCTTGATGTCCAGGCCCAGACGCGCGCCCAACTGTTTGATCAGATCGGCGTTGGCGCCGATCAGTTGCTGGGGGTTGTGCGGGTCTCGCCATAGGTAGGGAGGGTATTCGGCATTGCCGGTCGCGGTGAAGTGATCGCACGCATTTTCGCTCATCGCCATGCAGGGGAGCAGCAGCGTGGCCGCTATCGACGCGAACTTGCACAGACGATGCCCGATCATATTGAACCTCTGAAAAAAACCACCTGCGAGCGGTATGCCCATCGCCGACTGACACCCGGCGAAACAAGATGGATCACAGGGTGACAAGCAGCAATCCCTTTTGGATCCCGTGTACGGGTCATTCGTGCCGAAAACGTCAAAAGGCGCCTCTGCACCTAAGACCCGAATGCGTGGGTTCGCCAGCTGACGTCGGCAACTGCTACGGTTTCCCTGCATCACCGGCATACACGCCGATCTCGCCCCCTCCCCCCACATCGCGCAACAACCACCCCACGACCTTGCCCAGATCCGAGCGCTCGTCCGGGGCGCTTGCGGTCAGCAGGTAAAACCCGGCGTCGGTGTCCAGCACCTGCTCTGGGTCAAGTGCCCTCACCAACGCCCCACTCGCCAGCGCACCTGCCACCAGTACGTTGGGCGCCAGGGCGACGCCCAGCCCGCGTTCGGCGGCTTCGATGGCGAGGCTGGTCTGGGAAAACATCTGCACTGCCGAGGTGTTGGGCACGCGGCTGACGGCGAACCAGCGGCTCCAGTTGTCGTGGGAATCGGCGATCAGCGGAGCGCCGTGGGCGAGGTCTTGCAGGGTGTGCCAGCGATGCTGTTGCTTCACGCTCGGTGAGCACACGGGAAGGATGCTGCCCAAAAACAAGGGGTGGACGTGGCAGCCTGGAAACGGCGGCGTGCCCCAGCGAATCGCCATGTCGACGGCATCCACACCGTGCAGCGAGCGTGCAGCATTGCTGGCGTCGATCATCACCGAAAGCTGGGGTTCGGCCTCGCTCAAACGGGCGAGTTTCGGGATCAGCCAGCGACTGGCAAACGCCCCCGTGGTGCTCAGGGTCAGCGCACGGGTGCCAGAGGTCGAACGCTGCGCCGTGAGCTCGCGGGTGGCCTCGTTGATCAGGTCCAGCGCCAGCTGGACCTTGGTCAGAAAATCTTCCGCCTCAGGCAGCAACTGTGTGCCGCGAGGCAGACGCTTGAACACCGGCACGCCGAGTTTCTGCTCCAGCAAACGAACCTGCTGCGCCACCGCACCGGTGGTGACGTGCAGCTCGTGCGCGGCAGCACGAAAGCTGCCGCAGCGGGCCGTGGCCTCGAAGGCCACCAGTTGACCGATCACGGCATGCCCCGTGCGCGTCAGGTGTGATTTGTCCATCGCAGGCCCTGCTCAATTACTGATAGCGCAAAAACCTGAGTATGTAGTTTTTCTACAGCCTCATACAAAAAACATCGCTAGTGCGGCGCGAAATCGTGACCTAGATTGAACCCATCTCGACCCTTCATTTCTCAAGAGGATTCGCAAATGTCCGAAGCAAAAGTGGCTTTGATCATCGCCGGTGGCAGCGGCATGGGCGCGGCAGCGGCACGTCGTCTGGCGGCCGATGGCTTCAAGGTGGGTGTGCTTTCTTCGTCCGGCAAGGGCGAGGCGCTGGCGCAGGAACTGGGCGGCATCGGCATCACCGGCTCGAATCAGTCGACCGATGACATCAAGCGCCTGGTCACTGCGGCGGTTGAGAAATGGGGCCGCATCGATGTGC
>CAURWS010000096.1:0-9453 GCA_963528485.1 uncultured Pseudomonas sp.
CCGGTTTATCTGCGCCTGCCGCACGCATCCCGGCGTCGGCGATACCGGTGCTCATCTGCACCAGACTGTCGAACCCGCGACGCTCGCCCCACGGCCCGGTCCAGCCATAGGCGTTGAGGGAAATGTCCACCAGCCCGGGATTGAGCTCACGTCGGCGTTGCGCATCAAGCCCAAGCCTGGCCAGGGCATCGGCGCGATAGCCATGCACCAGCACATCGGCCTCTTTCAATAGCTGTTCGAGCACCGCGCGATCGGTTACATCTCGCAAGTCCAGCCGAGCGCAACGCTTGCCGAGCACCACCTCAGGCACCGTGCCCGGTTCCTCCCAGCCGTAGGGGTCGATGCGCAGCACCTGCGCGCCAAAACCGGCAAGAAACCGCGTGGCCACGGGCCCAGCCAGAATGCGCGTCAGGTCGAGCACCCGCACGCCCTGCAGGGGACGCTCACGCAGCAACGGCCAGGCGGTCTTGTCGACTGACGCCCCAGTCGTCCACTGCAACAAGGGTTCATTGGCGACCCTCAGGCCCTGAGGATGAGCGGCCCAGGCTTGGGTCGACCGCATGGCCGCCGCGCAGCCCTGACGTTCGACGATGGCGCTCTCCAGCGCGCTGGCCTGCCAGGTCGCGACAGCTTTGCTCACCGCCTCGCGATCAGCCGGGGCACCGAGCACCGCCAGCGCGGCTTCGCGATGATGGGGGGCATTGGTGTGCAGCCTGATCCAGCCATCCGCTGCGCGATAATCCCCGGCCACGGCGTCCCACTGCGCGGGCAGCGACCAGCCTTGCGGGCGCAGCGAGGTGCCGAACCACAGCGACGCCAGACGCCGATCCACCACAACCTCAGGCGTTATACCAGAGGCGTGATGTAGCAGTTCAGCAATGGCCAGATGGGCCGCGCCCATGGCAGCGGTGGCCAGATCCGAGACCGCAAAACAGGACGGCAAGGCGCCCTCGCCGATCATCCGCACCTGCGTCAGAAACGGCGCGTCGCCCCCGGCGGCCTGCCAGCACTCACGCAGAAAATACTCGACCGTTGCAGGCCGATGCTCATCGTTGGACATGCTCATCTCCTCCCCAAAAACGCGGGTCATTTATTCGGCCCGTTGCAGCAACTCGGCCCGCAACCATTGCACCAACAGGTTCGCCTCTTCCCGGCGCGCCTGTCCATGGCGGCGATACACCGACAGCGCCTCGCTCAGGTGAACGCTCTGACTGAACGGCGCGACCAGCACGCCGCTGTCGAGCATGCGTTGCGAGGTGCGGCGCCAGCCCATGGCCAGGCCATGCCCCTCCACGGCGGCGTGCAGCATCAGCGAATAACTGTCGAACGAAAGCCCCCGCGCCTTGCGTGGCAGCTCGTGGCCGAAGGTCGCCAACCAGGTGTCCCATTCCAGCTGATAGGCGGGTTGGGCGTCGTGGTGCAACAGGGTGTGGTGGTGCAGTTCATCCAGCGCGATGGGCAACGCGCGCCCTTTGAGGTGTTTGTTCAGATAGCCCGGACTGCACACCGGAAACACCTCATCAGCCGCCGTGAACAGCAGCGGATGCAGGCCGTGGTCGCGGTTGCTGCTTTGCATCGCGACGTCGAAATAGCCCTGAAAATCCGTCAGCGGGTTGGCCCAGGTGACCATCTTCAGCTCGATTTCCGGGTATTGCTGATGGAAGTCCGAGAGCCTTGGCATCAACCAGTGAAACGCTTCGCAGGGCTGACACAACAACACCACTTCGTTCTTGCCCGCCACGCCGCGCAGGCGATCAGCCGTGCTGGCGACGTCGCGCAATGCATTACCCAGCGTAAGGTTTAGCTCACGCCCGGCGTCGGTCAGAAACACCGCCCGGTTACGGCGCTGGAACAGGGCAATGCCAAGGTCTTCCTCCAACGCGCGAATCTGTCGGCTGACCGCCGCCTGGGTCAGATTCAGCTCCTCGGCCGCGCGGGAAAAACTGAGCAGCCGCGCCGCCGCCTCGAAGGGCAACAGACTGGCCAATGGAGGGAGGGATTTGCCGAGCTTATTCATAATTTTGAGTAATGCATCGTGACGAATACATCATTTGTAGCACAGCGGCAGGGATCGGCAAGATGGCGCCACACACAGGCGTGACACACCTTGTCCCTTGTGGGTGCCGCCACTCCAATCATCTCCAACCGGGAACCACCATGACCTCACCCCGTTCCGTCATCGTGCAAGGCGTGGCATTCGCGGTTCTGGCGACGCTCAGCTGGGCCTGCAACTTCATCGCCCCTTACGTGCTGCACGGCTACAGCATTCAGGACTTCATGCTGGTGCGTTTCATGATGGCCGGTGTGCTGGGCTTCTTGCTGCTGCCGTTCTATCGCAGCCAGCTACGCGGCTTGCGCCCCCGGCAATGGTTGACCGGCATGGGCCTGGGCGTGCTGGGGTATCTGGCCTACAGCAGTTGCATCGCCGGAGGCGTGATTTACGGCGGGCCGTTACTGATCGCCGCCTTCATCGGCGCGGTGCCGGTGCTTCAGGCATTGCTCGGCAACGCGCAGCACCGCTCGCTGCGCTGGGGCCAATTGGCGATGCCGATTGGCGTGCTGTGCCTGGGGTTGGTGTTGATCAACCTTGAGATACTTCAGGCGCCCACTTCCGGCAGTACAGTGCTGTGGCTGGGCCTTGCGTTTTCGGTCGGCGCAGTGCTGCTGTGGCTGTCGTTCAGTGTGGTCAATCAGGCGGCGATGGAACACCTGCACACTAGGGCCACAGGTGCCTGGACGTGCCTGATGATGATCGGCGCAGGCCTCACCGCACTCGTGCTGACGCCGCTGGCCTGGGCCACACAAATGCTGCGCCTGCCCGTTTCAGGCATGACCACCCCGGATGCCCTGAGCCTGTATGGCTGGGCCTTGCTGATCGCCCTGCTCTCGTCGGTCATCGGCGCCTGGGCCTGGAACCTCGCCTCGCGCCGCCTGCCGATGGTGCTGTCCGGGCAGTTGATCGCGCTGGAATCGTTCTTCGCCACCGTGCTCGGGCTGGCCTTTCATGGTCGCCTGCCGAGCATGGCCGAAGCCCTCGGCCTGGCCCTGATCCTGTTCGGCACCGCCTGCTCGGTGCGGGTGATTCTCGCCCCTGCGCCTGCGGCTGCCGAATGTCTCTCCCTGTCTGAATGACCGCCACCTCACGCCCAAGGAGCATTGCCCGTGAACGCCATCGCCGACTACCGCACCTATCCGCTGATCAGCCCGTTACTCAGCGTGCAATTGGCCCCTGATCGGGTCGAGGTCACCTGGTCCGACCAACGCCGCAGCCCCTTTCATCACTTGTGGCTACGGGACAACTGCCCCTGCCCTCTGTGCGTCTACGACGTCACCCGCGAGCAGGTGTTCGAGATTGCCGACGTGCCTGCGGACCTTTACGCCCTGAGTGCCAACATCGGTGAACACGGTGCGCTGCACGTCATCTGGCAGGACGGCCACGAAAGCCGCTTCGACCCCGGCTGGCTGCGCGCCCATGCCTATGACGACGCCTCGCGCGCCGAGCAACAGGCCAAAAAGCCGCGCAAGCAGCGCTGGGTCAAGGGCCTGGAGCTGCCGGTTTTCCAGTACGAAACGGTGATGGAAAACGAAACCGCTCTGCTCGATTGGCTGCTGGCGGTACGCGACATCGGCCTGACCCAGGTGCAAGGCGTGCCCACGGAACCCGGTTCACTGAGCCTGCTGGCGCAGCGCATTGCCTTCATTCGCGAGAGCAATTTTGGCGTGCTGTTCAACGTGCAGTCCAAGGCCAACGCTGACAGCAACGCCTACACCGCCTTCAACCTGCCGCTGCACACCGACCTGCCGACCCGGGAGCTGCAGCCCGGTTTGCAGTTTCTGCATTGCCTGATCAATGACGCGCAGGGGGGCGAGAGTCGCTTTGTCGATGGCTTTGCCGTGGCCGAAACCCTGCGTCAGGAAGACCCGCAGGCGTATCGCTTGCTGTGCGAGGTGACCGTGGAGTTTCGCAACCAGGATCGACGCAGCGACTACCGCTGCCTGGCGCCGGTGATCGCGCTGGATGCCGCGGGAGATGTGGCGGAAATCCGCATGGCGAACTTCCTGCGCGGGCCGTTCAACATCGCACCTGAGCTCATGCAGCCCTACTACCGCGCCTACCGCCGCTTCATCGAGATGACCCGCCAGAAGCGCTTCCAGTTCTGCCAGCGCCTGGAAGCCGGCCAGCTATGGTGCTTCGACAACCGCCGCACCCTGCACGCCCGCGACGCCTTCGACCCGACCAGCGGCGCGCGGCATTTTCAGGGGTGCTATGTGGATCGCGATGAGCTGCTGTCGCGGATATGGGTGTTGCAGCGCTAGAGCCGCAACACCCTGTTCCGACGTTTAGGCGTCAGGGAAAACCGGCTCGCCAAGGTTGAGCATCAGCCGGTTGGCCCAGGCGAAAATCGAGATCGCGTGGATCAGGTCCAGCACCTGCCCATCGTCCAGTCCGTGCTCGCGCAGCGCCTGAATGTGGCTGGCGTTCACTGAAGCCGGTTCCAGCGTCAGGTCGATGGAGAAGCGCACGATGGCTTTCTCACGCGCGTTGGTACCGGCCGTGGCGGGGTCGGCGAACACTTCGCGAATCACATCGTTGCGCTTGGCCAGTTGCTCGAAGCGCTGGGCGTGAACCGATGCGCAGTACACGCAACGATTGACCCGCGAAACGACCGTGCTCGCCAGTTCACGCTCGGCACGGGACAGCCCGCCCGGCGCGTACATGATGGCGTTGAAGGCCTGGGAACGCTGGCGCAGGATGTCCGGGTGATGGGCCAGGGTCAGGTAGTAATCCGAAGTCTTGGCCTGCGGGTGGCTCTCTTCCAGCACGGCCACTTGCGCGGCGCTGGCACTGGCCAGATCAACCGTGGGCAGCCAGGCTTTCCAGCCCAGGACTTCGTTGGTGAATCCGTGGTCGCGAATGACGTCGCTCATTGTGCTGCTCCTGCGCTGCGCAAGGCGTCGAGGCCTGCGGCCAGACGCACCTGATAGGACAAAAACGCGATCAGTTGCGCCAGCACGACGATCTCTTCGGTGCTCAGGCCTTCCTGCTGCAAGGCTTGCAGCGCCTGTTGATCGCCGTGCACCGGCGACTCGATCAAGGTGCGGGTGAAACGCAGGATCGCCGCCAGACGCGAGTCGGCCAGCGAATCCAGCTCGCCGGCCTCAACGCTCTGGCGCACACGTTGACTCACGCCCCGGGCTTGCAGCTGCGCCAGATAATGCGCGCTGAGCAGGGGCTGCGGGGTGAGGTAGGCGGCGTAATAGGCCACCCACAGACGCTCGGTCAGCGACAGGTTGTTGGCCAGTTCCGGATCGAAGAACAGGTCCTGGCTGGCCTGGGTCGCGGCGGCGACTTTTTCCCGTGCGTGACGGGCGGCGTGCAGGGACGTTGGCGGCTGGATATCCAGCAGGCTGTCGAGCAAATCGACAGAAACAGAGGCGTTGGACGTCATGAGATTTCCCAGGTAGCGATATCGCCTCTGCCACGGCACGACACCGCGCAGAGGCTGACTGTCATCAAGGTTGTTCGGTGACCATGGTCGCGGCAGTGCGGTCGCTGACCAGCGGCTCGACCTTCAGCCCTTTGCGTGCGGCCCAGATGTTCTGGTAGTGGAACAGCGGGATGATGCCGACGTCATCGCTGACGACCTTCACCGAGTCCTGCAGGATCTTGCGACGCTTGGCTTCGTCGAACTCAGCGGTGGAGTCGATCAGCGCCTTGTCCACCAGTGGGTTGCTGTAGTGGCCCCAGTTGGAGGCGCCCTGCCCTTTGCTGCTGTCAACGGTGGTCAGGATGTTGGTCAGCGCGTAGGCCGCCTCGCCTGTGCCGTTGCCCCAGGCGATCACGCTGATCGCCAGCTCGTTCTTGTTGGCCTTGCCGGCGTAAACCGCCCATGGCAGCACCTCGAGCTGGACCTTGACGCCCACCCGCGACCAGAACTGCGCCACTGCCTGCATCGCTTCCGGCGCCTGCGGATAGCGGTCGCCCGGTACGTGCACGGTCAGTTGGAAGCCTTCGGGGAAGCCGGCCTGAGCCAGCAATTCCTTGGCCTGTTTCGGATCGTACGGGATGTTCTTGACGTCCGGGTTGTAGCCGAAGGTGTTGGCCGGCATCCACTGGTTGGCCTCGGTCACGGTGCCTTGCATGATGCGTTCGTCGATGGCCTGGCGGTTGATCGCCAGCGACAGCGCCTTGCGCACGCGCACGTCACGCAGCGGGTTTTCGGCCAGTGGCTTGCCGGCGTTGTCACGAATGTATTCGTTCGGGCCGTCACGGAAGCTTGGCTGGATGATCAGCGCACGCAGCCCTTGATAGGCGAACACGTTGACGCCTGGGGTCTTGCGCAGGCGCTCGACGTCGGTCGGCGACACCTTGTCGATCACGTCAACGTCTCCTGCCAGCAGCGCAGCGGTGCGGTTGGCGGCGTTGGCGATGAAGCGAAAATCGACCTTGTCCCAAGTCGGTCTGGCGCCCCAGTAACTGTCGTTGCGCTCGAAGATCGTCCGGTCGCCCGGCACGTAGGAAACGAAGCGATACGGCCCGGTGCCGATCAGCGCCTTGCCCGAGTTGTAGTCGGCGCTGCTGGCGCTGGCACCGGCGTGACGGCTGACGATGTAGATCGAATCCACGTCCGGCAGCAGATTGGCGTTGGGCGTTTTGGTCTTGATGATCAGGGTGTGATCGTCCTTGGCCTTCACCGATTCGACGGTGCGCGTGGCACCGGCGTAGGACGCGACGCTGCCCGGCACGTTGCGTGCGCGCTCGAAGGAGAACACGAAGTCATCGGCGGTCAGCGGCGTGCCGTCCTGCCATTTGACGTCATCGCGCAGGTCGAACTGCCAGGTGGTGTCATCCAGCACTTTCCAGGTTTTGGCCAGGCCCGGCAGGGTCTTGTCGTCGTGACGATTGACCAGCGATTCGAAGGCGTGCAGCGCCACCGAACGGTCGCCTGCATAGTTGTTGAGCTGCGGGTCGAGGGACGACACCGGGTCGGCATACCCGATGCGCAGGGACTGCGCCGAAACGCTGCCGGCCGCCAGAATCAGCGCCGAAGCGATCAGTGTACGAACACGTGGTTGCATGAAGAAATCCTTGTACGCAATGGCAATGGGCACGGCGAGCGTCTTAGCGCTCGCGCATTACTGTTCGTTGAGGTGACACGCGCTCAGGTGGTTCGGCGAAACCTCTCTGAGCACTGGAACTTCTTCGCGGCAGCGCGCCATGGCGTGCGGGCAGCGAGGGTGGAAATGACACCCGGCGGGCGGGTTCAGCGGACTGGGGATTTCCCCTTTGATCGCGTCATATCGGGTACTGCGAACATCGAAACGCGGAATCTGCGCCAGCAGCGCCTGGGTGTAGGGATGGTTGGCGCGGGCGAACAGGTCGTCCACCGACGCGCTCTCCACTACGCGACCCAGATACATCACCACCACGCGGTCACACAGGTGCTCGACCACGCCCAAATCGTGACTGATGAACAGGTACGTCAGGTTCAGCTCGTCACGCAGGTCCATGAACAGGTTGAGGATCTGCGCCTGAATAGACACGTCCAGCGCCGCCACTGACTCGTCGCACACCAACAGCTCAGGCTGCACTGCCAAGGCGCGGGCGATGCCGATGCGCTGACGCTGGCCGCCACTGAACTGGTGCGGATAACGCTGACGAAACTGCGGGCTGAGCCCGGCCCGTTGCAGCTGCGCGCTGACGTAATCGTCAAAGCCGGCCTTGTCGGTCAGGCCATGCAACAGCGCGCCCTCGCCCACGATCCGGTCGACCCGCAGGCGCGGATTGAGGCTCGACGAGGGGTCCTGGAAGATCATCTGCACTTTGAGGCGCACCGCATGGCGCTCCTCGGCGGTCAACGAATCGAGGGATTTGCCGTCCACCGACGCCGTGCCCGAGGACACCGGCAACAACCCGGCGACCACGCGCCCCAAGGTCGACTTGCCGCAGCCCGACTCGCCCACCAGGCCGACCACTTCGCCGCGATGAATGCGCAGGTCGACGCGATCGACCGCGTGGGTCACCGGCTTGGCGCGACTCAGTTGCAGGCGTTGCAGCAGGCGCTGCACCGAGTGATCGGGGGTCGGCTTGCCAAAGGTCTTGCTGACCTGATTCAACTCGATCAGCGGGATCTGTTCACTGCGCATCGGCGGCTCCCGGGTGAAAACAACGAACGGTCTGGCCGGGGCCGACATCGCGCAGCGGCGGTTCCTCTGCGCACAGCTGCGAGGCCCGCGAGCAGCGGGCGGCGAACGCGCAACCGGCGGGCATCGACAGCAGGTCCGGCGCCATGCCGGGGATCTGCCGCAAGCGCTGGCCGCGACGGTTGCGGCTTGGCAGGCTGTCGATCAGACCCTGGGTGTAGGGGTGTTGCGGGCGGTCGAGTACGTCATCCACCGAGCCCTGCTCGACGATGCGCCCGGCGTACATCACCGCCACGTCATCGGCCAGGCCCGCGACCACCGAGAGGTCGTGGGTGATCCAGATCAGCGAGGTGCCGTGCTCGCGTACCAGCTTCTGCACTTCGCTGAGAATCTGCGCCTGAATGGTCACATCGAGCGCGGTGGTCGGCTCGTCGGCGATGATCAGGTCGGGGGAATGCAGCAAGGCGATGGCAATCGCCACCCGCTGACGCATACCGCCGGACAATTCATGCGGGTAGGCACGCAGGCGTTCTTCGGGGCTGGGAATGCCCATCAGCGCCAGGGTACGTGCGGCGTGCTCGCGGGCGTCGCGCTTGCTCAGCGGACGATGGGCGCGCACGGCTTCGATCATTTGCGTGTCGACCCGCAGCACCGGATTGAGTGTCATCATCGGGTCCTGGAAGATCATCGCGATGCGATTGCCTTGCAGGTCACGCAGCTGCGCAGGCGACAGCCCGGTGAGGTCGCGGCCCTTGAACAGCACCTGACCGCCACTGATGCGGCCTGGCGCATCGACCAGCCCCAGAATCGAGAACCCGGTCACCGACTTGCCCGACCCGGACTCCCCCACCAGCCCCAGCACGCGGCCAGGCTGCACGCGCAACGACACGTCACGCACCGCCGGCAGCACGCCTGCGCGGGTGTAGAACGAGGTGCACAGGTTGCGCACATCGAGGGTCGGGGTCGCCACGGCGGACGATTCAGGCAGGCTCATCGCTGCAACCTCGGGTTCAGAACGTCACGCAGGCGGTCGCCGACCAAGTTGATCGCGACGATGGTGATCAGCAGCGCCAGCCCCGGAAACAGGCTGATCCAGTATTCGTTGCTGAGCATGTATTGAAAGCCGTTGGCGATCAGCAGGCCCAGCGAAGGTTCGGTGACCGGCACACCCAGGCCGAGGAACGACAGCGTCGCTTCCAGGGTGATGGCTCGGGCGATCTGCAGCGCGCCGATGACGATCAGCGGCGGCAGGCAGTTGGGCAAAATGTGGCCGACGACGATGCGCCACGGCCCGATGCCCTGCCCCCG
>CAURWS010000097.1:0-9434 GCA_963528485.1 uncultured Pseudomonas sp.
CCTCATCGTGGCGCCAGCCCGTGAACGTCGGCGCGCTGACCGCACCGTCGAACACATTCCACCAGACACGATCCGGGTCCAGCGGCTTGCCAGTGTGTTTGAGCAAATATTCGGCTGCCGTCTTGCGCGCCAACTGATAGACGTCTGGCCAGGCCTCCATATACGCCCGGGCCTTGCCCATCACCGCCCTCGCATCCGCCATCGAATGCAGGCTGCGCTCAAAGTGTTCGAGGTCGATCGCCATCCTGAAAGTCCTTGCTGAGTAAAAGACGTTCAAGGAAGCAGCTCAGCGGTTGGCAGCTGCGGTACATAGATACCGCAGCAAAGGGAATACGAAGGGGTAATCTGAGTGGGCATGATCACGATTGCGACGCGCCGCGGGTTACCGGTCAGGGCGAAACAAACGGCAAGTCAATGCAATGGACGCTTTGAACCGAGATGGGTATCATGGCGCCCGCGTTGCACCTGTAGCTCAGCTGGATAGAGTACTGCCCTCCGAAGGCAGGGGTCGTGGGTTCGAATCCCGCCAGGTGCGCCATATATAAAGAAGCCCGCTGATGTGCGGGCTTTTTTGTGGGTGGATTTCAGTCATTCAGACTCAAATGCCCGGCCTCCTCCCTCACTCATCCGTCCCACCCACCCCCAACAACACGTGCGCCTGATCCAGCCACACCGACTGCGCCTTGCCGCCATTCCCCGTGACGTCCGCCCGCACCCAGCCGCCATTGGCGATTGCGGTGACGCTGATCAGCGTGCCGGGTTTGATGAAGTCGCGCTTGGTCGTGCAGGTCGATTGCGGGGCCTGGTAGATCCAGGCGTTGCCGCCGACGATCTTGCCTTGCAGCGCGGGGTGGTAGGTTTCTTCGTGCATGCCGACTTTCTGGTCCAGCCGTTCGCAGTCCACCGGTGGCGCGGCCATGCCGCTGACCAGTTGCACCTGTTGCATCAGCACCTGGGTGTGATGAAAGCCTGAGACGGCGCCGAACAGGGTGCCTTTGAGCACTACAGGTTGGTCGAGGTAGGGACGCAGGTTGTCGTAATCGGTCGCCTGCAGGACCAGCTGCACGAGGGTTTCGCTGTCTTCGACGCTGATGTCGGCTTCGTTTTCGTTGCCTTGCATGCACAGCGGCTCGGACAGCGACAGGTAATAGCCGACTTGCGGCTCATCGCCGGTCACAACGTCTTCAAAACCGGGCGGACCGGGGAAGACCTGGCGGGTCAGGGTGCCAGCCAGGGTCGCGTCGGCAGGTTCGTACTGGTTGCACTCGCTGGCCTGTGCAGCCACGACGGGCAGCACGCACAGGCCAATGATCAGCGGCAAACAACAGCGAGAGATGACAGTCATGAAGGACATTTCCGGCAGTACACGAGGAAGGATGATGAGAGGTTAGAGAAATCTCTGACGCTCGCCACCTTTACTTGACCAAGAATGCGCACATTGCGGGCTTCGCTCAAAAAATCGCGAACTGACACCCAGAAGGCCATTTGCCACGCCTTGCGGTGAGCGGTTTTGTCACTCTATATTTCGGCCCGTCGTGCGAAACAGCGAAAGGATTTGCGTCAGCGATTGATCTCGCCCAAGCACGATTCTGACAGCCGTGCAGGGTCTGCCTCTGCGTCATGAATCACTTCTTCAAGGACGAAAGAACACAGCATGAGCCCCTCCTCTTCTCCCCGTGCCGATCGTGTGCAAGGTCTGTTGATCGCCCTGATCGGCATCGTGTTGCTGGCCATTGCCGGTTATCTGATCAGCGAACGTCACGGTTTCCTCTCCCATGCGCAACGAGTGCCTGGTGTCGTCAAGGCGCTAAATGCGGGCGGCTCCCACCCGCAGATCGAATTCACCACCACCGGCGGTGAGTCCGTTTCCTACCCGCAGGGCGGAATGATCTACGGCTATCAGGTCGGCCAGCCGGTCGAGGTGTTTTATCAGACCGAAAAGCCCGGTGCGCTGGCGGTGATCAACGACGCGGGTGCGCTCTGGGGCACCCCGGCGCTGGTCGGTCTGATCGGCCTGATCTTCGCCCTCGCCGGCTTGTTGAAGTTTTCCCGTGGCCAGAAACAGCCACTGGCGTCATCTCTAAAAGGACTTTGAACCCATGACTCAGTCGCTCATCCCGCTGCCCGTCAACGCCAGCCAGTGGAAATACGTGACCGCCAGCAGTGGCGGTCTGAACATCCTGTTCGCTGCTGGCAGCGGTGGTTCGATCACCCTGCAGGACCCGCAAGGCAAGTCGGAAAGCTTTCGCTATGGTGGCCTTGGCGCGGGGATCGGCTTTGGTGCGCGTCTGCCGCGTCTGGGCAAGGTCAACATCGCGATCAGGGGCAAGAGCGTTGGCGGCGCAGGTGCGCTGGAGGCGTTTCCGAGCACCGGGCAAGTGTTCGTGTCGGACGCGATCGCCAACCGTGACCTAACCCGTGACGATATCACCGGTGTCTGTGTCTTCATGGAAGTCAGCGCCGGGCTGATTGCGGGAGGTTCGGCGTCGGCGATGCTGTTCGGCCTCGATCCCAAATTGCTGGCGATCAATATGGCGGTCAACGTAACGCCGGCCGGCGCTGTGCTGGGGCCATTGGTCATGCAGCGTCAACTGCTGCAATCGGCCAAGGGCGCGCTGGTGATGGCGGGCGTCAACGCCGGGGTACAGGCGGGCGGCAGTGGCGCGATTTATCTGGGCGGGTTGTTCTGACAAAAAAGCCGGCCCTGCTCGTCGAACAGGACCGGCTCCGGGTCAATCAAACCCGCTCAATCAGACATTCGGGCAAGGCACTGGAGCCCAGTCGCCGAGGTCCGGGTTCTTGCACATGGCGTTGACCTGGGACTGACCGGTCGCCGCCACCTGCTGGCCTGCAGCCTGCTTGGTCTTGGCGGCCTGCAGGGTTTTCTCGGTGCTGACCGCTTCCTGAGGTACGGTCGGCAGTTTCTTCTTCACTGGCGCCTTTTTCTTGCTGGTCGTGGTGGTGGCTGGCGTGGTGTCAGCCGCGACAACGGTCGCCACGTCGGTACGCTGAACGCCTACGGTCTGCAGGTCTTTTTCGTACGCTTGGGTGTAATTGTTGATGTCTTCACCTGTTTTGCCGTTTACGGCGGTGATCAGGTCGTTGGACTCTTTCAGACCCGCGACGATTTCAGCCAGACGCTTGCGGCCTTCGGTGTCGTTGATAGTCTTGGCCTTGCGCGCCGAAATCAGCTTGGTGAATTCGCTCTGGTAGCACGACTGCGACGCCTTGGCGTAACCCGTGCTGCGGTCGATGTCCGCCGCACGCTTGTCGATATCCGTGCCGTAGGAGCCGATGCGCTGGTTGTCGTCGGTGATCTGCTTCTGCTTCTCGGTGTAATAGCCGGCGGCACCACCCACCAACGCGCCACCCGCGGCGCCGATGGCGACGTTGCGTGCACGGTCCTCGGAGCTGCCCACCAGAGCGCCAGCCAGGGCACCACCCAGAGCGCCCACAGCGGCGCCGCCAAACACCGATTTGCTCACGTCAGAGTCGGTCTGACGCAGGTGCTGCACCGGCTCGTAGCAGGTCGGGTAGTACTCCACCTTGGTGCTGGCACCGACTTTGGAAACCGGCGAGTTGGCACACCCGGCCATCAGCACGAAGCCGAATCCTGCGGCAACCAACAACAGCCCACGGCACTTGGAGTTCGAAACCACTGTATCAACAGCAGGGTTACGGGATAACTGCATGGTGATGCTCTCTTTTTTTGGTTTTACAACGCCGGCGCGGCAAAGGCCTGACCGGACTCCCTTTAAGCTCGCTGGACGACGGCCGTCATGGCGGCGCGGCCGAAGCGAGCAATTGCTTCAAAATCGCCTGTGGGTCCGCGCGCTTTTGCTGGCGGTAACTGCTCACATGACGAACGAATAACGTGGCGCGGGCGACCAGGCTCTTGCCCAGCACCGGCTTGCGATTGAGCTCTTGCTTGACCCGCTGGAACTGCCCCTGAATCACCGCGTCGGTGTAGCGCGTGCCGGTGGCAAGGTTGTCGATGTAGATGGCGACTGCGCCGTCGAGGGCGTTGGTGCCGTTTTCGATGGCCCCGGCGAACAGCTTGGCGCTGGCCTCGTCCTTGGCGTCGAGGGCCTGCTTCTGGCTTTTGCGCAGGTTGGTCAGGCGAATGTTGTAGTTGTTGATGGTCTCGGCGACGAGGGCCGAGGACTGAATCAGGTTGCCCGCCGCTTCTTCGCGCTGCTGGGCGATCAGCGAGACGTTGCGCTTCAGTTCTTCGTTGACCAACCCAAGCTCGGCCTGCAGGCGCGAATCGGTGCTGGCGGCGATGATGGTGTCCAGGCGCTTGGTTGGGTCCTGGGCGTCGTCGATGGCGTCGGTCAGTGAGGCCAGTCGGCCCTCTTTCTGCCATTGCTCGAACAGCTCTTTATAGCGAGAGCGAGGGGCTGACAGCGCGCCGATAGCGACCCGAAAACCCGTGGTCTCGTTGCTTTGTTCGGTGCCATCGGCGGCGAACAGCGGGTATTCCCGGCGCATGCCGGTAAACAGCGTGCCCTCGCCTTCCAGAAAGTTGCCGCCCTTGGCCACAAAGCCGCCGTAGGTGCCCTGACGACGCCCGGCGTGCACCAGCTGGAAGGACTCCTGAACCATTTCGGCGGCGTTGCCGATCACGTCGAACAGGCCGATGGGGTTGGGCAATTTGGTGCCGATGGGCATCAGCCGCGCAGCCTGCCCGGTGCCACCCGCGACCTGGTTGTACACCGCCCAGTCGCCCAGCGGGCCGTCTTCTTCGCTGCCTTCGACACGCCGGGGAAACAGGCGCCCTTCCAGCTCCTGACGGCTCACCGCCTGCCCGCCACGGGCCGCGTATTCCCACTCGACTTCAGTGGGCAGACGCACAAAGCCCAGGCCACCATCGTCATCGCTTTTGCCTCGCCCGCTAACGGGCAGCAGATCGCGGTGGTACTTCATCAGCCAGGCGCTGTAGACCGCCGAAAAGCGCTCGGCCTCGAAGCGCGACAGCTTGACCTTGGGCAGCCGCCCGATCATGCCCTCCGGCGCCTCGCAGGCAGGGGCTGGCTCACCGCTGGCCAGGGATTGCGCCTGGGACATGACCTGCGCGTACTGGCGCGCCGTGACTTCGTACTTGCCGATGAAATACAGCATCGGCTTGAGCGGCGTGCTGCCGTCGGTCTTCGGCAACTGCGGGGCGATGGTCTTGCGCCAGTCGCCGGGCAGGTCGCCCAGGGTGAACTGGCCGTTGATGAAGTCGCGGCGGTAGCCTGAGATGAACGACTGCTTGTAGCCCGCCTCACCTTCGCTGAAGGGGTAACCCAGGCTGACTTCGCGATCATCCAGCGACCCTTGCGTCAGCACGTAGACGTAGCGAAAGACCATTTCGCCGTCGCACGGCAGCGGCAGCACGACGTCATCCGCCAACGGCTTGGGGTTGTCCAGCGTGCTCTCATCGGCGGCCAGCGCCAGCGATGACAAGCTCAGGCACGCGCACATCATTGCGGCGGCCGGAAAGGGAAAAGCCCTGCGCCATTCAGACATCTCGTATTCCTTCGCAAGCTTCGATGCGCGCCACGCGCCAGCCGCCCAGCGCCGCAGCGGTCGCGCTGGCACCGAGCACAGCCAGCAGGGCCACGCAGTAATGACGTAACAGCAGATGACTGGCGTACTCGCCCGGCACCTGCACGAAAAGATGATTGAGGCCGCGCTCGGCCAAGGCGTAGAGCCCAAAACTGATGGCGGCTGCCAGCACGCTGCTGTACAGCGCCTGCAGGGTGACGAACAGCAGCAGCCCCTCAGTGCTGAAACCCAGCAGGCGCAACACCGACAGCTCCCGACGTTTGCGCTCGACCGCCGCCAGCGCCCCGGCAAACACCGCCGCGACGGCGCCCACTACCGCCAGCGCGGCAATGATCCAGAACACCAGCGTGAGGTTGCGGCTCAGGGACTGCATCTGAGCGATGGTCTGCGCCTGGGTGGAAACCAGCAGGTGCTGCCCGGCGAAATACAGGCGCAGCGGCTCGACGTCATCGAGGCTGCGGGCGTACAGCCGGAACGCTGGAAACACGCGCGTTTTGCTCACCGTCTGCCCCTCGCCAGGCCAGCCGAATGCCTCGACCCCACGACCGTCGCGATAGTCTTCGACGGCTTCCAGCAGCCCCAGCGAGGCAAAGATTGCGTCGCGCCCGAAGGCTTCCAGCGGCAGCACCGCCCAGACCTGCAAGCACGTGCGTTGCGCTTGGCTCACACCTGACACCTGACGGGTGAAGGCCGCATCCAGCCAGTCACCGGCTTTGGCACCGAGTTTTTCGGCGGCAGTTTTACTGAGCAAAATCTGATCAATCGCACTCGGCGCCTGCGCGTCGCCCAACAGCGGATCGCCAGCAGCGGTGGGGATCATCTCGACATTCAGCGCCTGATCCTGAGCGGGCATCGAAAGGTCAGCCGTCGCAGCGATCTGGCGTGTGCGCGGCAGAGCGAAAGCGACATCGGCGCGCTTGGCCAGTGTCTCGACGAACTCGGCACTGAAACGCCCGCCGCCCATGGGGATGACTTCGCGCACTGCGGGATCGCGCTCCAGACGTTCGGTGAGGCTGCCGACCAGCCCGAACTTGAGGCCGAACAGCACCAGCAGCGGCGCGATCACCGCCACCAAGGCCAGCACCGTGCACGCCGACAAACGCGCATCGGCGCGGTAGTCCTGCCAGGCCAGCGACACCACCAGAGCGAGGCGCATCAGCGTTCGCCCTCCAGCGTTGCCGTCACGCCGCCGTCGGCATCGCGCACGCAAGCGATACGCAGAGGCTGCAAGCCGGCCTGCTCTGCGAGGGCTTCATCGTGGGTCGCGATCACGCAGCAGGCGCCCTGCTCACGCGCGCGGCCCAGTAGCAGATGCATGACGCGCATGGCGTTGAGCGGGTCCAGCGCCGCAGTGGGTTCGTCGGCCAGCAACAGCTGCGGGTTGTGCGCCAGCGCCCGGGCACAACTGACCCGCTGGCGTTGCCCGACCGAAAGCTGCTGCGGCCTCTTGTTCAGTTGCTCGCCCACTTCCAGCTGCGCGGCCAGGCGTTCGACAGTGCCGTCATCGCGCATGCCGAGCAGCTTGCGCGGCAGGCCGATGTTGTCGCGCACATCCAGATAACTCAGCAGCCCGCCGGTTTGCAGCACGTAGCCGATCTGCCGACTGCGCAACTGCGCCAGTTCGTTGCGTCGGGCGTCGCGCCACAACCCGCTGACATCGACGTGCCCCGCAGGGCTTGCGAACTCAAAACGCTGCGAGGCATCTGGCGACAGCACCAGCGCCAACAGGTCAAGCACGGTGCTTTTACCGGACCCGCTCGGGCCAACCAGTGCCCATTGCTGACCGGCGGCCAGCTCCAGATGCGGGATCACCAGGCTGTAACGCTGGCTGCCCTCGCCTCGCGTTTTGCGCACCGCTCGCAGGCTCATCATCACGGCAGCGTCGACAGCGGAACGCGGTACAGCGCATCACCCGGCTCGGCATCGCCGAAACGGACCCAGTTGGCCAGATCGTTGTGGAAGGTTTCATAGAGGCGGATTTTCGAATCCAGCTCGTCGATGAAGTCCTCTTGCTCGGCCACGCTGAGCGACAACCACAAATCCTGAGTCATGCTCAGCGACTTGCTGCGATACGGCAGGCCGTCCAGGTACTCGCCCAGCACGCCGCTCTGGGCAAGGTTGCCGCCCTTGCGCAGGGCCGAGGGGTCGCGGCTCATGTAGGCGCTGGCGCTGGCGATTTCCTGGAAGAAATCCTTGGGCGAGCTTTGCGTCTTGCGCGCAGCATCGACGATCAGTTTCAGCGACTGCTGCAGGTCGTTGAGCTGCAGCTTGCTGAGCATCACGCACACCTGAAACTCCGGCTGCGCAGGGTTGGTCAGGTCGCGGTCGGCGGTCCAGGCGCTGACCAGTTGCGGCGCGCGCACGCCGCTCTGTTGGCCGAGGAAATCCATGCGCATCGCGTAGCCGATGGCGGCGGACTTGTCGGCCACACTTGGCGCCGAAGGCAACGACGGCGCGACTTGCGGCTGATTGCTGCGCACCTGATGCACGAGATCAGCGAACACCGAGCCGATTTCCGACACGCGTTCGCCGAATTTCTGCACATCGCCGCCCGGCACCGGCACATACAGGTCGCCGATCTGCGGGTTGGCGTCGGCGGTCAGGGTGCGGTACTGCTGCTCGGCGAAGGCATGATTCTTCTTGCCTGCGTCGGTTTTCAGGTGCAGGGCGTAGATCTTGATCTGCTTGCCCAGCGCAGCCTGACGCACTTCGGCTTCGTTCATCTGAGTGCTGCTGTAGGGGTCGTTCTTGCGCAGGGAACCGGCGTCGCTCACCAGCAGAATCAGGCGCCCGCCATAGCCCGACCAATCCATGCCGTTGACCGCTTGCATCACCCCGGCAAAGGCATCCTCATTGAAGGAGTGGCTCGACACATTGGTGGCCTTGACCTGCCGCGCCAGCTCGAGAAAACGCTGAGGGTCGCGGCCTTGATCCAGCGTGACGAGGGTCTTGGCGAGGTATTCCAGGCCAGGCGTCTTGCTGACGTTATTGCGAAAGCCCACCAAGCCGAAGCTCACGCTGTCCAGCTCACCGCGCTGGCCGATCTGTTTCTGCAGCTCGGCGATGACGTCGCGCACCTGATCGATGTAGGGCTGCATCGACACCGAAGTATCGACCACCAACACCACGCCCGTGCGAAAGGCCTCCTTGCTGGCAGCGGTCTTGATTGCCTCGCCTGAAGCCGTGCGTTGCGGGGTGTTGCCGGGGTCGATGGAGGCGACGTTGAGCAACTGAACCGGCTGGCCGTTCTGGTCGAAGGTCTCTTTGGCGTCGAAGATCGGCAGCAGGTAGAACTGATTCTGCGGCACTGCGCTGGCGTCCGGTTCAAGAGCCAACACTTGCTGGGTGTCGTCGGCATTCTTCTGCGCGTTGAGCAGCAGTTTCTTCGCTGCCGCAGGGTCGTTCAGCAGTTTTTCCAGCTGCTTGGGTTCGCGCAGGAACATCGCCGGCGCACGCCCGGACCGTTCGCTGAATTTCAGCACCAGACTCTGCTTCCAGTCGCTGACCTGCTCGGCCGGCAGCCAGCCTTCGCTGTGCCCGTCGCTGGCGGCGCCTACTCGCAGCCATTCAGCGCCGTTCACTTGCTTGCGCTGATAGACGTACAACACCGAAAACGCTGGAAGCGCCTGCTCCCCGGACGCGCCCGCATCGGCGGAAAACTTCGCCCCCGGCTTGCTCAAGACCCGTTGAAAGAGCGTTTTCTTGTTGGCCATTAGCAACGGACGATCGCCACCATCGGCATCGGCCACCGGGGTGTGAACCGGGGGCTCGATAACAGGGGGATTGTCAGGGGTCACCGGCGGCTTGTTGCTGGAGGCAGGCGTGGTCGAAGCAACCGCTGTCGACGTCACCGCAGGTTTGTCATCCCCCAACCACCAATAGCC
>CAURWS010000098.1:0-9430 GCA_963528485.1 uncultured Pseudomonas sp.
AAGCCCAAGCCAATGGACGACGTCGGATCGCTGACACCCATGTCCACATAAGGGCCGTTGGTGTTGCCTGCCCCGGTCACCGTGCCACTGCCGCCGGTCGTGAAATTGCCGCTCGTTCTCGACCCACCCCAACGCACGCCCAGCGACTTGTCGTAGTCGACGTTGGCTTCGACGATACGCGCCTCGATCATCACCTGACGCACCGGAATATCCAGCTGCGACACGATACGGCGCAGCTCGTCCAGGCGATCCTGGGTCTGGTAGGCAATGATGTTGTTGGTGCGCTCATCGACCGTGATCGAACCGCGCTCCTGCTCCTTGGACTCGGCACTGGTCACCGACTGGAACAGCTTGGCGATGTCGGCAGCCTTCGCGTAGTTGACCTGCAAGAGCTCACGACGCAGCGGCGCCAGCTCGGAAATCTGCTTGAGCGATTCCAGCTCCTGACGTTCACGGGCAGCAATTTCGTCCGCCGGGGCAACCAGCAGTACGTTGCCGACCTTGCGTTTGTCCAGTCCCTTGGTCTTAAGCACCAGATCCAGCGCCTGGTCCCACGGCACGTTCTGCAGGCGCAGGGTGATGCCGCCCTGAACCGTGTCGCTGGCAACGAGGTTCAAATTCGTGAAGTCGGCGATCAGTTGCAGCACCGAGCGTACGTCGATGTCCTGGAAGTTCAGCGACAGTTTCTCGCCGGTGTAGACCAGTTTGTCGGCATTGCGACGCGCAACGTCCTCGTTGGTCAGCGGACGCACGCTGATGGTCAGCTTGTTGTCGGTCTGATAGGCCGAATAGTCGAACGCACCGGACGGCTCGATGGAAATGCTGGTCTTGTTGCCACTGACGCTGGAATTGACAAACTGCACCGGGGTCGCGAAATCCTTCACGTCCAGGCGCACACGCAACGGGTCAGGCAGCTGGGTGTTGGCGAAATCGACGCGGATCTTGCCGCCCTGCTCCTGGATGTCCGGCGCGATGCTCGGGTCGCTCAGCTCGATGACGACGTTGCCCTCACCCAACTCGCCGCGCTGGAAATCGACATTGCGCACCGACTTCGGCCCCGGCGAATACGAACGAGGCGCAGGCTTGGGCTGTGCAGCGCTGGCAGTGGCAGGCGGCACGCTCACTCGCGGCGCGCCCTGCGCGGTGCTTGGCTGTGAACCCTGCGCCGCCGCGGCGCCCTGACCCACGACCACGAACAGGTTATTGCCCTCGACCCGCGAGCTGTACGGCGCGAGCGTGGTCAGGTTGATGATCACACGCGTGCGATCCTTGGCCTCGACCACCACGACACTGTGGGCGTTGCCCGAGCCCAGATCCCGGCTCTTGACGCCCAATTGGCTAGTGACGCCCGGCAGATCCAGTGCAATGCGCGCCGGTTGCTCGGTGGTATAGCCGCGCGGGGCTGCCACCGGACCGTCGAAGGACAGTTTCAACTCGACCCGATCCCCCGGCAATGCGGCGACATCCAGCGTCTTGAGGTTGGCCGCCTGGAGAATCGGTGAAAGCATCGCCATCCCTAGCGATACGCCGATAATCGAAAGAATCCTGGTCATGTTCACATTCCACCACTGTGCAGATTCGAAAGTGTTTCGCTTGCTGTTCGTCTTCATGAGCGTTCTTTCAGGGAAATGCTACGCGGCCGCTCAAGCCAGGCTCCCTCTCCATCAGGCACGATTTCGATCACCTGCACCGCTGAGTCGGTGATGGAGACGATCCGCCCGTCGTTGCGACCCAGATAGTCGCCGACCTTGACCCGATGCACGCCACCCGCGCCTCGCAGCAGTGCAAAGGTACCGGTTTCGTTGCTCAGCGTACCGACCATTTCGAAGCCGTCGATGTTGAAGCCTTCCAGGAACTGCTTGACCCGGGTCGGATCGGGCTGAACCAGGCGAGAGCCTTTCTGGCGGTTGACCAGATCGACCTTGATCGGCGGCTGAAACGGGCTGCGCAAACTGGCAGCCGCGTAGGTGAACGCTTCGTACGGCCTGAACTTGGGCATCGGCTCGATGGCACCGACCGGGCGGGCACGCACCTGAGCCATGAATTGCTTGAGGTCATCAAACTCGCCAGAGCCGTCACATCCGGCCAGGCCCATCAGCGCGAAGCCGACGCACAACCAATGCACGGCCCTCATTTCGCCTGTCCTTTGTTGTCAGCGCCCTGCAGTCCCTTGTCGTTGTAGCGATAGGTCTTGGCGAGAATGCTCATGCGCAGTTTTCCAGGGGATTTGGCATCCACCGGCTTGATCTCAAAATCATGCAACGTGACGATGCGCGGCAGGCTGGCCACGCCGCTGACGAAGGTCGCCAGGTCGTGATAGCCACCGGTAACGGTGATCTGAATCGGCAGCTCGATATAGAACTGCTGGGCCGTTTCCGGCAGCAGCTTGATCTCTTCGAACTCAAGACCACTGCCAAGCCCGGTACGGGTGATGTCTTCGAGCAGCCCCGGCACTTCGGTGTCGCCCGGCAGCTGACGCAGCAGCGCGCCGAAGGTGTTTTCCATCTCCACCATCTGCGCCTTGTACGCCGGAAGGTTGGCAGCCTGAAAGGCCTTGTTGGAGAACTGCTCCTTCAGGGCGGTTTCCTCATTGCGCGCCTGATCCAGCTGCGCCTGCAGGTCCTGGATGTAAAAGAAGTACCCCCCGGCCAGCACCAGCACCAGCAGCAAGGCGCCGACGATGGTCTTGACGGCCGCAGGCCAGGCACCCAGGTTATTGACGTCCAGGTCGTTGATGTCGATCTTGCGCAGGCTGTCGAGCCATTCGTTCACATTCATGGCTTGGCTCCTTTCACCACAGGATCCACCGCCGGTTGCGTCTGACGCACGGTCAACTGGAAGGAGTTGGACTGATCGGCAGAACCCGCCGCGCTGTTGGCCTTCACCTCGGTAAGGCTCGGCGCCTCCAGCCAGTCGGACGCTTCCAGGTTACGCAGCAGATCCGATACCCGGTTATTCGATTCCGCAGCCCCGGCGATGCTGATCAGTTTGTCCGTCATCTTCACTTCGCTGAAATACACACCATCGGGCAGCGTGCGCGCCAGTTGATCGAAAATCCGGCCAATGATCGGCCGGTTGCCTTGCAGGTCCTGAATGATCTTCATGCGTTCAAGCAGTTGCTTGCGGCGGGCCCTGAGTTCGCTGATTTCCTTGATGCGCGCATCGAGCTGGACGATTTCCGTCTTGATGAACTGGTTGCGGGCGTTCTGGTGGCTGATCGCGCTGCTCAAATATTGATCAGCCAGAAAAATCGCGCCAACTCCGACCACCAGCACACCGGCCAGAGAGATTAGAAAGCGCTTCTTGCGCTCTTCGCGCAGCTGTTCACGCCAGGGGAGTAAGTTGATCCGTGCCATCAGTCGAAGCTCCTCAATGCCAGACCGCAGGCGATCATCAATGCAGGGGCATCACTGGCCAACGCACCGGCGTTGACCTTGGCACTGAGCGCCATGTCGGCAAAGGGGTTGGCGACCATGGTGGGCGTCCCGAGGCGCTCCTGAATCAAGCGATCGAGCCCGGCAATGGAAGCCGTCCCGCCTGCCAGCATGATGTAGTCGACCCGGTTGTACTGACCGGCAGCGAAGAAGAACTGCAAGGAACGGGAGACCTGCTGAACCACCGCATCCTTGAACGGCTGCAGCACTTCGAGGGTGTAGTCGTCGGGCAAGCCGCCCTGTTTTTTGGCCAGACCCGCTTCGTTCACCGACAGGCCGTAGCGGCGCTGAATTTCCTCGGTGAGCTGACGCCCGCCGAATAGCTGTTCGCGGGTATAGATGATGCGGCCGTTGTGCAGCACGCTGAGGGTGGTCATGGTGGCGCCAATGTCGACCACGGCGACCGTGAGCTGATCGTGATCCTGCCCCAGTTGAGCAGACAACAGACCGAATGAGCGCTCCAGCGCGTAGGCCTCGACGTCGACCACGCGGGCGGTCAGATTGGCCAGGGCCAGGGCGGCCTCGCGCACTTCGACGTTTTCCTTGCGGCAGGCGGCCAGCAGCACTTCGACGCGCTCGGGGTTGCGCGCCGAATAGCCCTGCACTTCGAAATCGATGGCGACTTCTTCCAGCGGATAGGGAATGTACTGGTCGGCTTCGATCTTGAGCTGGTTCTCCATCTCGTCGTCGGAAAGCCCGGCATCCATCTCGATGGTCTTGGTGATGACCGCCGACCCCGCCACGGCAACCGCCGCGATTTTGACGTTGGTCTTGGCCTTTACCAGTACGCGCGTCAATGCATTGCCGACGCCCTCGAGCTCAGCGATGTTTTTCTCGACCACCGCATTCGCAGGCAGTGGCTCGACCGCGTAGGACTCGACCTTGTAGCGGGCACCGGAACGACTCAATTCAAGGAGCTTTACCGAGGTGGAGCTTATATCGATCCCTAGAAGGGTATTGGCCTTCTTACTGAAGAGTTCGAACACAACCGATTCCCTATGCGTTTCCGTCACTTACGGATATTTTTTTGTCCAACACCACAGCCGACAGCCTTGACAGTAGCGCAAATAACGCTCGACGACGAAAAATGCTTATAATGCCCAGCGTTTTTTTCGTGTAGCAAAGCTTCAAGGCGTGTTCATTTGTAAATGCCTGCGCTTAACCCATTCTTTTTTCTGGAAATCCAAAAGCCTTGATACGCCTGCTGAAGTTTTTCTGGTGGTCCCTGGTCGCTGTCGTGTGCGGCCTGCTGCTCGGTCTGAGCGGCGCCTTCCTCTATCTCTCGCCGAATCTGCCTTCGGTCGACGCATTGCGCAACATTCAGCTGCAAATTCCGCTGCGCGTCTTCAGCAGCGATGGCAAGCTGATTGCCGAGTTCGGTGAAATGCGTCGATCTCCAATCCGCTTCGCCGATATTCCGCCCAATTTCATCAGCGCCCTGTTGTCGGCCGAAGACGACAACTTCGCCAACCACTATGGCGTCGACCCCAGCAGCCTGATGCGCGCCGCTAGCCAGCTGGTCAAGAGCGGGCACATTCAGTCCGGCGGCTCGACCATTACCATGCAGGTCGCAAAAAATTATTTCCTGACCAGCGAGCGCAGTTTTTCGCGCAAAACCACCGAGATTCTGCTGGCCTTGCAAATCGAGCGCCAACTTACCAAGGACGAGATTCTCGAGCTCTACGTCAACAAGATCTACCTGGGCAACAGGGCTTATGGTATCGAGGCCGCAGCACAGGTTTATTACGGCAAATCCATTCGTGACCTGAGCGTCGCCCAGATGGCGATGATCGCCGGTCTGCCCAAGGCACCGTCACGATTCAACCCACTGGCCAACCCGGTGCGCGCCAAAGAGCGCCGCGACTGGATCCTGGGCCGCATGTTCAAACTGGGCAAGATCGATCAGAACACCTACCAGACCGCTCTGGCCGAACCGATCAACGCCAGCTATCACGTTCAGAGTCCTGAAGTGAACGCGCCGTACATTGCTGAAATGGCCCGCGCCGAGATGGTCGGTCGCTACGGCAGCGAAGCCTACACAGAAGGCTTCCGCGTCACCACTACTGTTCCAAGCAATCTTCAGGAAGATGCCAACAAGGCCGTTCAGGATGGCCTGATCGAATACGACCAGCGTCATGGCTATCGCGGCCCGGAAAGCCGTTTCCCAGGCCTGACCCATGACGCCTGGGTGCAGGAACTGACCAAGCAGCGGCCGATCAGCGGCCTGGAGCCTGCGATCGTCAGTCAGATCGACAAGAACGGCATTCACGTCCTGACCCGCAATGGCGAGAAGGAAGAAACCGTTTCGTGGGACAGCATGAAGTGGGCCAAGGCGTTCCTGAACACCAACAGCGTAGGACCGAATCCGAAGCAGCCGTCGGACGTCGCTCACGTGGGCGATCTGATTCGCGTACAGCGCCAGCCTGACAACACGCTCAAGTTCAGCCAGATCCCGCAGGCACAGAGCGCGCTGGTCTCGCTGGACCCGCATAACGGCGCGATCCGTGCGTTGGTCGGCGGTTTTGCCTTCGAGCAGAGCAACTACAACCGCGCCATGCAGGCCAAGCGCCAGCCGGGCTCGAGTTTCAAGCCTTTCCTTTATTCCGCAGCTCTGGACAACGGCTACACCGCTGCCAGCCTGGTGAACGACGCGCCGATCGTGTTCGTCGACGAGGCGGTCGACAAGGTCTGGCGTCCGAAGAACGACACCGGCACCTTCCTTGGCCCGATTCGCCTGCGCGAAGCGTTGTACAAGTCGCGTAACCTGGTGTCGATCCGCCTGCTGCAGAGCCTGGGGGTCAACACGGCGATCAACTACATCACCCGCTTTGGCTTCAACAAGCAGGACCTGCCGCCCAACCTGTCGCTGGCCCTGGGTACCGCAACGCTGACGCCGATGGAGATCGTCAGCGGCTGGAGCACCTTTGCCAACGGCGGCTACAAGGTCACCCCATACCTGATCGACAAGGTCGAAGACCGTGAAGGCAAGACGCTGTTCGTCGCCAACCCGCCGACCGTACCGGCCAACGACCCGAACCCGAAAGCCGTCAACGAAGCATTGGTCAGCAACGCGACAACGTACGCCGCACCTGAAACGCCCGCGCTGACCGCCAATACCGCCCCGAACGCGCTCGACGCCAACGGCGCGCCACCAGCCCCGGCTGTCGCTCCGCGCATCGTTGACGGCCGTACCACGTACATCCTCAACAGCATGCTGCAGGACGTGATCAAGCGCGGCACGGGCCGACGCGCCCTGTCGATGAACCGCCCGGACATCGCAGGCAAGACCGGTACCACCAACGATTCGAAAGACGCCTGGTTCTCCGGCTACAACGGCGACTACGTGACCACGGTCTGGACCGGCTTCGACCAGCCAGAGAGCCTGGGTCGTCACGAATTCGGCGGCACGGTCGCGCTGCCGATCTGGATGAGCTACATGAGCGCCGCGCTCAAGGACAAGCCGCCTCACGTTCAGGCCGAGCCTGATGGCATCCTGAGCCTGCGCATCGACCCCGTCAGCGGTCGTTCGGCCACGCCTAGCACGGCAGGCGCGTTCTTCGAGCTGTTCAAAAGCGAAGACACCCCGCCCAGCGTGAACGAACTGAACGGCAGCCCTGCACCGGGCAGCCCGCTGCCAGCGGACGAATCGGCGCCGATCGATCTGTTTTAACAGCAGCCGCAAGTTTCAAGCTGCAAGCCACAAGTAGAAGCAACTCCGCGGACGCTTTGACGTGCAGCTTGACGCTTATAGCTCAAAGCTGCCCCACAAAAAAACCGGCCTCTGAGGGCCGGTTTTTTGTGGGGCAGCGAGTGCTTTTAGCCGTTGAAGACTTGGTCCACGCTGGTCAGCGGGTAGTGCTTCGGATACGGCAGGGTCGCCACACCGCTTTCGATTGCAGCCTTGGCCACGGCATCGGAAACGACGGTCAGCAGGCGCACGTCCAGTGGTTTCGGGATGATGTACTCACGACCGAATTCCAGCGCGATACCGCCGTAGGCATCAGACACTTCCTTAGGCACCGGCAGCTTGGCCAGTTCGCGCAGGGCGTTGGCGGCGGCAATTTTCATCTCTTCGTTGATGCGCTTGGCGCGAACGTCCAGAGCCCCACGGAAGATGAACGGGAAACCCAGCACGTTGTTGACCTGGTTCGGGTAGTCCGAACGGCCAGTGGCCATGATCACGTCGCTGCGAGTGGCGTGAGCCAGCTCAGGGGAAATTTCCGGATCCGGGTTCGAACACGCGAACACGATCGGGTTGGCCGCCATGGACTTCAGGCCTTCAGGGCTCAGCAGGTTCGGGCCGGACAGGCCAACAAACACGTCAGCGCCATTCAGGGCGTCAGCCAGAGTACGCTTGTCAGTGGCGTGAGCGAACTGGGCCTTGTACTGGTTCAGGTCGGAACGCTCGGAGTGCACCACGCCGTTGCGGTCGATCATGAAGATGTTTTCGATCTTCGCGCCCATGCTCACCAGCAACTTCATGCAGGAGATGGCCGCAGCACCGGCGCCCAGGCAGACGATCTTCGCCTCTTCCAGAGTTTTGCCAGCGATTTCCAGCGCGTTGATCATGCCGGCCGCGGTGACGATCGCGGTGCCGTGCTGGTCATCGTGGAATACCGGGATGTCGCACTGTTCGATCAGTGCCTTTTCGATCTCGAAGCACTCGGGTGCCTTGATGTCTTCCAGGTTAATGCCGCCGAAGGTGATGGAGATGCGCTTGACAGTGTCGATGAAGGCCTGCGGGCTTTCCGAATCGACTTCAATGTCGAATACGTCGATACCGGCGAAACGCTTGAACAGGACACCTTTACCTTCCATCACCGGCTTGGAAGCCAGTGGGCCAAGGTTGCCAAGGCCCAGGATCGCGGTGCCATCGGAGATGACCGCGACCAGGTTGCCTTTGCCGGTGTACTTATAGGCCAGCTCCGGATCACGACCGATTTCACGCACCGGCTCAGCGACGCCCGGGCTGTAAGCCAGCGACAGATCGCGTGCGGTCGCGGTGGCTTTGGTGAGTTCGACGCTCAGTTTCCCAGGGCGAGGGTTGGCGTGATATTCGAGAGCGGCAGTTTTCAAATCTGACATGGGGGCATTCCGCTTTTTTGCTGTTGGACAGACGGACGAACGAGCATACGCAAGTCAGAAAGTCCTAACAAGACTGCCGGGTCACCTGTGTCAAGGGGCCGCATCTACGACTTTCAGCGTAGAGCCGCGGGATACAAGGCCTGCACCGAGAACAATCAAGGGTAAAAACTGTTCACAATCTGATATTTATTTTGTATTCAACATCGCAGGATGAGTGATTGGCATCATCCATCGCGCCTGACCAGGCTTCAGACCACCGCGACGTGAACGATCGACCACCCAACCTCGGGCTTCCACCTGCCGACCTTTCAGACGTTGCAACGCGGCGCTGTCGAATTGCCCTACAAGCTGTGGCGCAACGCGCAGCACCAGCGCGTTGCCGAATTCGATCCAGACGCCACCGCCGTTACGCTGCACATCACTGACGCGGCCCGAGACCACGGCAAAGCCGCCAGAGTTGATCTGATCGGGAGATTGCACGGGGGAATTGCGCCAGACGCCCAACCCTGCCTGGCGCGCCGTGTTTTCGGCGGCCTGTTGACAGCCCACCAGCGCCACGTTGGGCGAGATGGCGACCAGATAGCCCAACCCTTCCGCCAGCAATTGCGCCTCAAGATTGGCGCCGTTGCGACCATAGACGTTGGCCAGCATACGCCCGTAACGATCGGCGGCCTGCTCACCGACTCGCAGGCTGACCTGACCGTCACTTTCATCGACCAAGGTTTGCAGACGGCGCTTGGCGGCTTCGGCAAAGGGCTGGGCGGACTGACCTTTTTTGCCAGTTTCTGGCGCGTTGAGGCCGATCATCCGAACGCTGCGCCCGTCGTTCAGGCGCAAGGTGTCGCCGTCGACCACACGCTGCACCTGTGCCACAGGCAGGGAAACCGGCGCGGGGCACAGCGCATGGGCTG
>CAURWS010000099.1:0-9429 GCA_963528485.1 uncultured Pseudomonas sp.
ACAAACCCTGTAAGGGTCTCTGTAAGAAGGGCCGAGACTTTATCAGCTTCAGCTTTGTTTGGGAAGGCCCCAAACACACAACTTCCAGTTCCGGTGAGTTTTGCTTCGGTAAATTTACCTAACAAATTCAAAGCGTTACGTACATCTGGATAACGCCTCGCTACCACCGGTAAGCAGTCATTTCGACTGTTTCCCTTGGGAACGGGGCGCACTTTAATGGGAGGCGTGTCGCGTGTCAACAGTGGATCTGAAAAAATTTCTGCTGTACTTACAGAGACTTGCGGCACAAGCACGACATACCACGGTTCTTCGGGGTCTACAGGGGTGAGGATTTCGCCCACGCCCTCTGCAAAAGCGGCGTGTCCACGCACGAAAACCGGGACGTCAGCCCCGAGCTTGAGCCCCAGCGCGGCAAGGCGATCTTCGTCCCAGCCCAGTTGCCAGAGATGATTGAGGCCGAGCAATGTCGTCGCCGCATCGGAACTGCCGCCGCCGATTCCGCCGCCCATGGGCAGCACCTTCTTCAGCCAGATATCAACCCCCAGTTCACAATCGGATTGTTCTTTCAGCGCGCGGGCGGCTTTGACAATCAGATTGCTGTCGTGAGGAACGTCGGCAATTTCGGTTTGCAGGCGCACTTCGCCGTCTTCGCGAAGTGCGAAACTGAGTTCATCGCCGTAGTCGAGAAACTGAAAGATCGTCTGCAGTTCGTGGTAGCCGTCAGGGCGACGACCCAGAATGTGCAGCATCAGGTTCAGTTTGGCCGGGGCGGGCAGGGTCAGAAGCGCTACGTCTTGAGGCTGCGACACGATCATTGCCCCAGCTTGCGAGGTTGCCAGTCCTTGATGACCAGCGTGACGTCCAGATCCTGGCCGTGCAGTTTCATCCGCTCAGGCAGCCAGTAGCCGTTTTGTTCGGCGTAGCTCAGGTATTCGATCTGCCAGCCGTCCTGCTCCAGATTGGACAGGCGACTGTCGCCGTCCAGCGTCAGGCTGCTTTTGCTATCAGGGGCGGGCAGGCCGCGGACCCACCAGACCAGATGGGAAACCGGCAGGCGCCAGCCCAGTTGATCCTTGAGCAGGGTTTGCGGGTCCGGCGCGTCGAAACGGCCCTGATTGGCGACTTCCAGCGAAACGGCGCCAGGGCGGCCAGTCAAACGGGCAGCGCCGCGACCCAGAGGGCCGGAGAGGCGAATGTCGTAGTAATCCTGCCGTTGCAGCCAGTACAAGGTGCCGCTGCCGGAGTCCTTCGGCGCGCGAATGCCGACCTTGCCGTTGATTTCCCAGCCGTCGAGGCTGGCCAGCTGCTGTTTGTTGGCTTGCCATTTGGTGGCGTCGCCCTTGCCCTGAACGGCCTCATGGGAGGTGATGCCGGCGCAACCGGCGAGCAGGGCGATGAAGCTGAAAGCGAGTACGTGGCGCAATAACATAAATTCAGAGGGTCTCGGAGCCGGTCAGGCGCTTGAGGGTGCTGCGCAGGACCGGGCTGTCAGGTTGCTGTTCGAGGGCCTTGCCCCACACTTTTCGGGCTTCGCGTTGCTGGCCTTTGGCCCAGAGCACTTCGCCCAGGTGCGCGGCGACTTCGTGGTCGGGGTAGCGCTCCAGAGCCTCACGCAGCAGGCGTTCGGCTTCGTCGAGGTTGCCCAGGCGATAGTTGACCCAGCCCAGGCTGTCGAGCACGGCCGGATCATCCGGGTTGAGCTGGTGAGCGCGCTCGATCAGCTCCTTGGCTTCGGCGTAGCGCGTGGTGCGGTCGGAAAGCGTGTAACCCAGGGCGTTCAGGGCCATGGCGTTGTCCGGCTCGCGTTTGAGAATGGCCCGCAGATCCGTCTCCATCTGCTTCAGGTCATCACGCTTTTCAGCCAGCATTGCGCGGGTGTAGAGCAGGTTCAGATCGTCCGGATACTGTTTGAGCGCCTGAGTCAGCACCTGCCAGCCGCGGTCGCTCTGGTTGTTGTTGGTCAGGGTCTCGGCTTCGATGAGGTACAGCTGAATCGTGTAATCCGGCTGATCGGCGCGGGCCTGGGCCAAGCGTTTGGACGCCTCGGCGGTACTGCCGTTGCTCATCAGGATGTCGGCCTGACGCAGTTGCGCGGGCAGGTAATCGTTACCGGGGCCGACCTGAGCGTATTCGCCGAGGGCGTTCTGCGGATCGTTGCGTTCTTCATAGATGCGACCCAGGTTCACGTGGGCCGAATCGACGTGGCTGCCACGGGCAATCAGGTCTTCCAGGTAGCCCTGGGCTTCGTCCCATGCCTTGTTTTCCAGGCACACCAGCGCCAGCGAGTAACGCAGTTCGTCGTCATCCGGGTATTGCTGGACGAGGCTTGCGAACTGCACCTTGGCGTCTTCCATGCGGTTCTGCTCGACCAGCATGCGTGCGTAAGTCAGGCGCAGACGTTTGTCGTCCGGATACTTCTTGATACTTTTTTCCAGCAGCGGCAGCGCTTCCTTGCCACGGTTCATGCTTTGCAGCAGACGCGCGCGCAGCAGGATCGGCGCGACTTCGCCTTCGCCCGGCGGGTTGTCTTCGAGCAGCTTGAGTGAGGCAGCGCTGTCGCCTTCCTGTTGCAGCAACAGGGCCTTGCCGAAGATCAACTGACCGTTTTTCGGGTATTTGGCGAGCAGGCGATCAAAGCTGGCGAGCAGGCCCTTGCGCGTATTGGAGTCGGTTTCCGCTGCCGACAGCGCGAGGAAGTCGAAATGGGTGTCGCCTTGACCCTGCAGCACCTTCTCCATGTAGCGCATGGAGTCGTCGTAGCGGCCGGCGCGGGCCAGTTGAATGGCCGCAGCGCGCTGCGCTTCAAGGTTGCTTGGGTCGTTTTTGGCCCAGAGCATCGAGGTGTCCAGCGCAGCCTGATCGGCGCCCAGGTACTCGGCGATGCGGAAAGCGCGCTCGGAAATCCCCGGGTCCTGTGTCTGGATCGCCTGGGTCACGTAGTTGTCCAGGGCAATGTCGAAACGGTTGCGCTGCCCGGCAAGCTCGGCGGTCAGCAGGCTGACGACGGTTTCCTGGGTGAACGATCCGTAGACCTGCGGCTTGGCTTCAGGTGCGGGCGTCGCTTCTTTCGCGGGAGCAGCAGGCTCCGTGGAAACGGGGGCCGTGGACTGACAGCCACCAAGAACGACAAGGGCAAGGAACAACGCGGAGGATTTATTCATATAGAAGAGAGGGCGGCTTACCTGCGGTTTGAAAGCATCATGACACAAGGCAGGGAGCAAACCCACAGCCCGACGGAAATCTACAGACCCGCCATTTACAGCCTTTGCATGGACAATTTGTCGCAGGCGCATCGCTGCAGGGCGGAACTCTATAGGGACAATAGACGGTCCTGGTCGTTCTGAATCTATTACGGTGGTTGTTCTGAATCTATTGAAGTAGGACAATTGCCGGCTTCACGTCACCATCAGCGACCTTGAATGGCCTTTCTTGCTCTGGGTATCAACCATAAGACTGCATCCGTGGATGTCCGCGAGCGCGTGGCATTTACGCCTGAGCAGCTGGTCGAGGCGTTGCAGCAGCTGTGCCGCCTGACCCAGAGTCGCGAAGCCGCCATCCTGTCGACCTGCAATCGCAGCGAGCTCTATATAGAGCAGGACTCATTGACCGCCGACGTCGTGCTGCGCTGGCTGGCCGATTATCACCACCTCAATGTCGACGAACTGCGTGCCAGTGCCTATGTGCACGAGGAAGACGCTGCGGTGCGACACATGATGCGGGTGGCCTCGGGGCTTGATTCGCTGGTACTGGGCGAGCCGCAGATTCTCGGGCAGATGAAATCCGCCTACGCCGTGGCCCGCGAAGCCGGAACCATCGGTCCATTACTGGGGCGTTTGTTTCAGGCGACCTTCAGCGCCGCCAAGCAGGTGCGTACCGACACGGCCATCGGCGAAAACCCGGTGTCCGTCGCGTTTGCCGCCGTCAGCCTGGCCAAGCAGATCTTCAGCGACCTGCAGCGCAGCCAGGCCTTGCTGATTGGCGCTGGCGAGACCATCACGCTGGTCGCCCGGCACCTGCATGATCTGGGCGTCAAGCGTATCGTGGTCGCCAACCGCACGCTGGAGCGCGCCAGCATCCTGGCCGAAGAGTTCGGCGCCCACGCGGTGTTGCTGGCCGATATCCCGGCCGAACTGGTCAACAGCGATATCGTCATCAGCTCCACCGCCAGCCAGTTGCCGATTCTCGGTAAGGGCGCGGTGGAAAGCGCGCTGAAACTGCGCAAGCACAAGCCGATTTTCATGGTCGACATCGCCGTCCCGCGCGATATCGAGCCGGAAGTGGGCGAGCTGGACGACGTTTACCTGTATACCGTTGACGATCTGCACGAAGTCGTCGCAGAAAACCTCAAGAGTCGTCAGGGCGCAGCCCAGGCGGCGGAAGAACTGGTCAGCCTGGGCGTCGACGATTTCATGTCGCGTCTGCGCGAACTGGCGGCGGTGGATGTGCTCAAGGCCTACCGTCAGCAGAGCGAACGCCTGCGCGATGAGGAGCTGCAAAAGGCGCAACGCATGCTCGCCAACGGCAGTAACGCCGAAGATGTACTGATGGCGCTGGCACGAGGCCTCACCAATAAACTGATGCATGCGCCAAGCGTGCAACTGAAAAAGCTGTCTGCCGAAGGCCGCGTCGATGCGCTGGCCATGGCCCAGGAACTCTTTGCCCTCCATGAGGGCTCCACGGATAAACCCCCGCAATGAAAGCTTCACTGCTCAATAAGCTGGACGTGCTCAGCGACCGTTTCGAGGAATTGACCGCGCTGCTTGGCGACGCCGACGTCATTTCCGATCAGACCCAGTTCCGCGCCTACTCCCGTGAGTACGCGGAAGTCGAGCCCGTCATCCAGGTCTACAAGCGACTGCTCAAAGTGCGAGGTGACCTGGAAAGCGCCCAGGCGCTGCTCAAGGACAGCGATCCTGACATGCGTGAAATGGCTGTCGAGGAAGCGCGCGAAGCCAAGGAAAACCTGGTGTTGCTGGAAAGCGATCTGCAGAAGATGCTGCTGCCCAAGGACCCCAACGATGGCCGTAACGTGTTTCTAGAAATTCGCGCAGGCACGGGCGGCGACGAGGCGGCGATTTTCTCCGGCGACCTGTTCCGCATGTATTCGCGCTACGCCGAGCGTCGTGGCTGGCGCGTGGAAATCCTCTCCGAAAACGAAGGCGAGCATGGCGGCTTCAAGGAAGTCATCGCGCGCGTCGAAGGCGAGAACGTCTACGGCAAGCTGAAGTTCGAGTCCGGTGCACACCGCGTACAACGGGTGCCTGAGACTGAATCCCAGGGGCGCATTCACACCTCGGCCTGTACGGTCGCGGTGTTGCCCGAGCCGGACGAGAAGCAGGCGATCGAGATCAACCCGGCGGATTTGCGCGTGGACACCTTCCGCTCATCGGGCGCCGGCGGTCAGCACGTCAACACCACCGACTCGGCGATTCGGATCACGCACTTGCCCACCGGCACCGTGGTCGAGTGCCAAGAAGAGCGTTCCCAGCACAAGAACCGCGCCCGGGCCATGGCCTGGCTGGCGGCCAAGCTCAACGATCAGCAGACCGCTGCGGCCGCCAACGCGATCGCCAGCGAGCGTAAATTGCTGGTCGGTTCGGGGGATCGCTCCGAACGTATCCGCACTTACAATTTTCCTCAGGGGCGAGTGACGGACCACCGCGTGAACCTGACCCTCTATTCGCTTGATGAAGTTTTGGCGGGTGGGGTCGATGCAGTGATAGAACCGTTGCTTGCCGAGTATCAGGCAGATCAACTTGCGGCATTAGGTGAGTAAATGACCATTATCGCCAGCTTGTTAAGAAGCGCCGAGCTGCCGGATTCTCCGACAGCGCGTCTGGATGCCGAACTGCTGTTGGCCGCTGCCCTGGGCAAGCCACGCAGCTTTTTGCACACCTGGCCCGAGCGTATTGTCAGCACCGAAGCCGCTCAGGCGTTCGACGGCTACTTGCAGCGTCGGCGCACCGGTGAGCCGGTGGCCTACATTCTCGGGCAGCAGGGTTTCTGGAACATCGACCTTGAAGTCGCGACCCACACGCTGATCCCGCGTCCGGAAACCGAAATGCTGGTGGAGACCGCGTTGGAGTTGCTGCCGGGGGCGATTGCTCATCGTCTGCTCGACCTGGGCACTGGGACCGGTGCAATTGCGCTGTCGCTGGCCAAGGATCGCGCGCAGTGGACGGTCACCGCGGTGGATCGTGTCGAAGAGGCGGTTGCCCTGGCCGAGCGCAACCGCCAGCGCCTGCACCTGGACAACGCCCGTGTGCTGCAGAGCCACTGGTTCAGCGCCGTGGAAGGTCAGCGTTTCGATCTGATCCTGAGCAACCCGCCGTACATTGCCGACAGCGATCCGCATCTGGTTCAGGGTGATGTGCGCTTCGAGCCCAGCAGTGCGCTGACCTCTGGCGCGGACGGTCTGGACGACCTGCGTCTGATCGTCTCCCAGGCGCCTGCGCATCTGGAGCCGGGTGGCTGGCTGTTGCTGGAACACGGCTACGATCAAGGCGCGGCCGTGCGTGATCTGCTCAACCAACAGGGCTTCGAGCACATCCAGACCCGCCGCGATCTGGGCGATCACGAGCGCATCACCTTCGGGCGCGTGCCGTGCTGACCGACGAGGAGCTGCTGCGCTACAGCCGGCAGATTCTCTTGCAACAGGTCGATATCGACGGTCAATTGCGCCTCAAACAGAGCCGCGCATTGATCATCGGTGTTGGCGGCCTGGGTTCGCCCGTGGCGCTGTACCTGGCGGCGGCCGGGGTTGGCGAGCTGCACTTGGCGGATTTCGACACTGTCGATCTGACCAACCTGCAACGCCAGATCATTCACGACAGCCACAGCGTTGGCGTGAGCAAGGTCGATTCAGCGATCACTCGACTGACTGCGATCAACCCTGAAATCAAGCTGGTCCCTCATCGCGTGGCGCTGGACGAGGATTCTCTCGCCGCAGCGGTCGAGGCTGTGGATCTGGTGCTCGACTGCTCGGATAACTTCACCACCCGCGAAGCGGTCAATGCGGCCTGCGTTGCAGCGGGCAAGCCACTGGTCAGCGGCGCGGCGATTCGTCTGGAAGGTCAGTTATCGGTGTTCGACCCCCGTCGTGCCGAAAGCCCGTGCTACCACTGCCTGTATGGCCACGGCAGCGAAAGCGAGCTGACCTGCAGCGAAGCCGGCGTCATCGGCCCACTGGTCGGCCTGGTCGGCAGCCTTCAGGCGCTGGAAGCCTTGAAAATGCTGGCCGGATTCGGCGAGCCGATGGTGGGGCGACTGTTGCTGATCGATGCCTTGGGCAGCCGATTCCGCGAGCTGAAAGTCAAACGTGATCCGGGCTGCAGCGTCTGCGGCGCGGTCCATCAATAGAACGGTCAAGCATGGCTAGAGACAGTGACGCGCCGGTGGGCGTGTTTGATTCGGGTGTCGGCGGGTTGTCGGTGCTGGGCGAGATTCATCAACTGTTGCCCAACGAATCCCTGCTCTATGTCGCGGACTGCGGGCATATCCCCTATGGCGAAAAGACCCCGGCATTCATTCGCCAGCGCTGCGTGACCATTGCCGAATTCTTCCGCGAACAGGGCGCCAAAGCCCTGGTGATTGCCTGCAACACGGCGACGGTTGCGGGCGTGGCCGATCTGCGCGAGCGTTATCCCGACTGGCCGCTGGTGGGCATGGAGCCTGCCGTAAAGCCTGCGGCGGCAGCGACCAAAAGCGGCGTGGTTGGGGTCTTGGCTACCACCGGCACGTTGCAAAGCGCGAAGTTTGCGGCGCTGCTCGATCGCTTCGCCACCGATGTTCAGGTCATCACTCAGCCTTGCCCTGGGCTGGTTGAGTTGATTGAAACCGGCGATCTGGTCAGCCCGGTCATTCGCCAGTTATTGCAGGGTTACGTCGAGCCGTTATTGGCGGCGGGCTGCGACACCATCATCCTGGGCTGCACCCACTATCCCTTCCTCAAGCCCCTGCTGCGGGACATGATCCCGGCGTCCATCACCCTGATCGACACCGGCGCCGCGGTTGCGCGTCAATTGCAGCGCTTGCTCAGTCAGCGTGAGCTGCTGGCAAGCGGCCGAGCGCAGCCGACGCAATTCTGGACCAGTGGCGATCCTGACAATTTCAGAAATATCCTACCGGTACTATGGAAAAATTCTGACAGTGTGCGAAGCTTCGGCCTGTGAAAAAACCGTGAAAAGCACTGTTTTTGAATGAACTTTCATTCAATCGACGATTTCTATAGCCAGTCTGTTGATACAAAAAATTTCTAACTGCATTCGTAAATAGGATGTTTCAGATGAAGCGACTGTTTTGTTTGGCTGCGATTGCGGCCGCGTTGTCGGGGCAAAGTGCGATTGCACAGGCGGATGGGGTTGAGTTCTCGGTGGGGCACACCGGCGAATCGACCATGACCTATCGTCTGGGCGCGCAATTTGATTGGGATAAGAGCTGGTGGCAAACCAGCGTCGGTCGTCTGACCGGCTACTGGAGCGGCGCTTACACCTATTGGGAAGGTGACAAAAATTCCAGCAACAACAGCCTGTCGTTCTCTCCGGTATTCGTTTATGAATTCGCCGGTGACAGCGTCAAGCCTTACATCGAAGCCGGTATCGGCGCTGCGGTATTCCAGCGCACCGAAGTGGAAGGCAACAAACTGGGCAGCGCGTTCCAGTTCGAAGACCGTCTGGGCTTCGGTCTGCGCTTCGCCGGTGGGCATGAAGTCGGCCTGCGCGCTACGCACTACTCCAACGGCGGCCTGACCACCACCAACGACGGTATTGAAAGCTACGCGATTCATTACACGATGCCGTTCTAAGCCGTTACTGGTTTGAGAGGTCTGTGTAATACCCTGTGGGAGTGAGCTTGCTCACTCCCACAGTCATTTGCGGTCCAGGCAAATGGTGTGGCTTGTCAAAGATACGCCGTCGCAATCCCTTCCCGCTCGGTGATGCACTCCGGCGCCCCCATCTCGAATTCCCTGCAGATCAACGGCCGTCTGTCGTAGATCGTGCACATCATCGTGTCGCGATCCAGTGCCGCGCACCAGCCGTCGTCCAGGCGCAGCATGACTTCGCCGCCCCAGTCGTCGGTGTCGATAAAACGCTCGGGCACGCCGGTGTCGGTGATCAGCATCACTTCCAGCTGACAGCAGCAGGCCGCGCAGGTTGAACAGGTGACGGCAGGCTCGGCGGGCGCGATGGGGAGTTGAAGCAGGGGGATGGCGGTCATGGGCGGCAGTGTAAAGCAGTGAGGCGGCGGCAGGGGAATGGGCTGACGGGCGTGGCTTTCAGGCAGTGACCTTCATGCCGGCACGTCACGACGATGTGTCTGGCAAAACCACGCCGCCAGCCAGTGCAGCAGCGGGAAGACCACCGCCCAGATGGCGCCCAGGATCAATGCGCTCACTCCCACACCCAGTGGTAACTGAACGTACGTCAAGTG
>CAURWS010000100.1:0-9360 GCA_963528485.1 uncultured Pseudomonas sp.
GTGGTGTGTCGCGCGGTGACTTAGAACACCGAGGCGTAATCGCCCAGCTCCACCTGTACCGATTTGATCCGGGTGTACTGTGCCAGCGAGCTGATGCCGTTCTCGCGGCCCACGCCCGATTGCTTGTAGCCACCGACCGGCATCTTGGCGTCGGACTCGCCCCAGGCGTTGATCCAGCAAATGCCCGCTTCGAGCTGATGAATCACGCGATGGGCGCGGTTCAGATCTTTGGTGACGATGCCTGCGGCAAGGCCCATTTCGGTATCGTTGGCGCGCCGGATCACTTCGTCTTCAGTCTCGTAGCTGAGGATGCTCATCACCGGGCCGAAGATTTCTTCCTTGACGATGGTCATGTCGTCGCGGCAATCGGTGAACACGGTCGGGGCCACGAACGCGCCTTTGGCGAATTCACCCTCGCTCAGACGCTCGCCGCCGATCAGCAGGCGCGCACCTTCTTCCTTGCCCTTGGCGATGTAGCCCAGCACGCTTTCCATGTGGGCGAAGCTGACCAGCGGGCCGAAGTTGATGTTGTCGTCCTGCGGGTTGCCGGCGCGAATGCGTTTGACGCGTTCGACGATCTTCGCTTCGAACGCTGCCTTCAGCGCGCTCGGCACGAATACGCGAGTGCCGTTGGTGCAGACCTGACCGGAGCTGTAGAAGTTGGCCATCATCGCGATGTCGGCGGCGCGATCCAGGTCGGCGTCGTCGAAGATGATCAGCGGCGACTTGCCGCCCAGTTCCATGGTCACTTCCTTGAGCGACGAGCTCGAGGCGCTGGCCATGACTTTCTTGCCGGTGTCGGTGCCGCCGGTGAACGAGACTTTCTCGATGCGCGGGTGCTCGGTCAGCCAGGTGCCGACTTCACGGCCGCTGCCGGTCAGGACGTTGAACACGCCATCGGGCAGGCCGGCCTGGGTGTAGATTTCGGCGAGTTTGAGGGTGGTCAGCGAGGTCACTTCGCTCGGCTTGAAGATCATCGCGTTACCCGCGGCCAGGGCCGGTGCGGATTTCCACAGGGCGATCTGGATCGGGTAGTTCCACGCGCCGATGCCGACGGTCACGCCCAGCGGCTCGCGACGGGTGTAGACAAACGAGGAGGTGCGCAGCGGAATCTGCTCGCCTTCGATGGCCGGGACCAGACCTGCGTAGTATTCGAGCACATCGGCGCCGGTGACGATGTCGACGTATTTGGTTTCGGAGATGGCCTTGCCGGTGTCCAGGGTTTCCAGCTCGGCCAGTTCATCGTTGCGCTCGCGCAGGATGTCGACGGCGCGACGCAGGATGCGCGAACGCTCCATGGCGGTCATCGCAGCCCAGATTTTCTGACCCTTTTCAGCGCTGACCACGGCACGTTCGACGTCTGCCTGAGTGGCCCGCTGAACCTTGGCGAGCACTTCGCCGTTGGCCGGGTTGATGGCTTCGAAAGTCGTGTCGCTGCTGGCGTCGACGTAACCACCGTCAATGTAGAGTTTTTGCAGTTCGAAACGGGCCATAGAGTCCTCGCAGTTGTCTGTGATGGGCGTTGACCGGATGCGCCGTGCGCAGTGCCGATCACTGTTGGGCGGCCTGCCGTCTGGATCAGGAGCAGCGCGCCGCTTTTGCCAGTTGCAAATCCATGTATTCGTAGGCGATCTGTTGCGCCTGTTCGGTATCGAAGGCGTCGCCCGAAAGTGCGCCGCGCAGCCACAAACCGTCGATCAATGCCGCCAGACCGCGAGCGGCGGTGCGTGCCTCGTCAAGCGCCAGCACGCGGCGGAACTGACAGCACAGGTTCGAATACAGGCGGTGATCGTTGATCCGCTGTAAGCGATGCAAGGTCGGCGAATGCATGCTGGTGGCCCAGAAGGCCAGCCAGGTTTTCATCGCCGGGCCGTTGACCTGGCTGGCGTCGAAGTTGCCCTCGATGATCACTTTCAGATGCGCTCGGGGGCTGTCGTCGGTCAGCGCCTGACGACGCTCGGCGACGTTGATGATCAACGCGTTCATCAGGTGGCGCATGGTCGCTGCGATCAGGCCGTTCTTGTCCTGAAAGTAGTGGCTGATGATGCCGTTGGAGACCCCTGCCAGTCTGGCGATCAACGCAATGCTGGCGTCGCCCATGCCGACCTGATCCACCGCTGTGAGGGTGGCCTGGATCAGCTGTTGACGCCGAATGGGTTGCATACCGACCTTGGGCATCTGTGAGTCTCCTTGGCTCGCCGGGTGATCGTGAAAGACTGAAAAACGGCCTCCAGTCTAGCGCTTTTTAATTGAACGTTCAATCAATAAAAAGCAGTGGGCAAGCGGAAACAGCTGCAAGCCTCAAGCTAGAAGCCGCAAGAACAGAGGCGTCCGGGCCTTTGTCTTGCAGCTTGAAACTTGCAGCTTGGAGCTGCTTTTAGCCGTGATTCTTTCCGAGCAACGCGTGGTACAGCTCGCTGTCGCCAAGAATGCCGACCAGCTGGTTGTTCTCTTGCAACACCAGCTTGTTGCCGGTGTGGTAACGGATCTGCAAGGCTTCGCGCATGCCGATGTCCGAGTGCACGACGGTCGGCTTGCGGCCCAGCGCTTCGACCGACTGGCCGGGCGTCCAGCTCTGCAGATCGACGGCAGCGCCATGCTGACGCAGGCCTTTGATCTGGTTGCCTTCGGCCAGGTCGATCCACGAATCGTCGCCCGGATCCAGGCACACCTGCGAGCCGTTGATGCGGGTGCAATCGGTGATCGGGCGCATCAGGCTGCGACCGCACAGCACGTTCAGCGGGTTGGTGTGGGCCACGAAAGTGCGCACGTATTCGTCCGCCGGGTTGAGCACGATTTCTTCCGGCACGCTGTACTGGATGATCCGGCCGTCTTTCATGATCGCGATGCGGGTGCCGAGCTTGAGGGCTTCGTCCAGGTCGTGACTCACGAATACGATGGTCTTGCTGAGTTTTTTCTGCAGCGCCAACAGTTCATCCTGCAGGCCCTGGCGAATCAGCGGGTCGAGTGCCGAGAACGGTTCGTCCATCAGCAGGATATCGGCGTCCATGGCCAGCGCGCGGGCCAGGCCCACACGTTGCTGCATGCCGCCGGACAACTCGTCGGGCTTCTTGTTGCGCCATTGGGTCAGGCCCACCAGTTCGAGTTTCTCGTCCACCAGCTGGCGACGTTCCTTCTCGGGGCGGCCCTGCATTTCCAGGCCGAAGCTGATGTTCTCGCGAACGGTCAGCCAGGGCATCAGCGCGAACTTCTGGAACACCATGGCGATGCGCTTGGTACGCATCATTTTCAGCTCGGCGGGCGAGCAGTTGGCGATGTTGATCTGCTTGCCTTCGTGCTCGACGAACAGCGAACCGCGGCTAACCGTGTTCAGGCCGTTGATGCAGCGCAGCAGGCTGGATTTGCCCGAACCGGACAGGCCCATCAGTACGCAGATTTCGCCTTTGTTGATTTCCAGACTGGCTTTTTCAACACCGACGATCTGGCCGGTTTTCTTCAGGATTTCTGGCCGCGCAAGGCCCTGATCCAGCAGCTTGAGAGCCTCGCGCGGGTCTTTGGAGAAGACGACGTCTACCTGGTCGAATTTGATGATGCTCATGCGTCGGCCCTCACTTTAGCGTCGGGTTGTTTGCAGATACGGTCGAGCATGATCGCCAGCAATACGATCGCAAGGCCTGCTTCGAAGCCCAGTGCGATATCAGCAGTGTTCAGTGCGTTGACCACGGGTTTGCCCAGGCCGTCGGCGCCCACCAGTGCTGCAATCACCACCATCGACAGCGACAGCATGATGCACTGGGTGATACCGGCCGCGATGCTTGGCATGGCGTGGGGCAGTTCGATTCGGGACAGCAGTTGACGACGCGAGCAGCCGAAGGCTTTACCGGCGTCGAGGAGTTCTTGCGGGACATCGCAGATGCCCAGATAGGTCAGACGGATAGGCGCGGCAATCGCGAACACCACCGTCGAAATCAGACCCGGCACCACACCCAGCCCGAAGAGGGTCAGGGTTGGAATCAGGTAAACGAATGTCGGCACCGTCTGCATCAGGTCGAGGACCGGCCGCATGGCGGTGTAGAACCACGGTTTGTGTGCGGCGACGATACCCAGCGGCACACCGATGACCACGCAGACCAGGGTGGCGAACAGCACTTGCGCCAGGGTTTCCATGGTTTCCTGCCAGTAGCCCAGGTTCAGGATCAGCAGAAAGGAAATCACGACAAAGGCGGTCAGGCCCCACTTGCGCTGGATGAAATGAGCAAGCAGAGCAATCAGGCCGATCAGAACGAAAGGATTTAACCAGGTCAGACCACTGGTCAGTCCGTGAATCATGGTTTCCAGTGACGAAGCGATGGCGTCGAAGGTGCTGGCGCCGTGTTGCGTCAGCCATTCGACAAAGCCTGCAATGTACTGGCCCAGGGGGATTTTATGATCAGTCAGCATGATATCGATTGTCCGCGTGCGGGATGAAAAGGGGACAACAGGCGGGCGAACCCGCCTGCCTGTCGAGTTACTTCGTCAGCTCGGCTTTAGCGGCTTCCAGGCCAGGTTTACCGTCCACTGTGGTGACACCCGCCAGCCAGGTGTCGAGTACGTTCGGGTTCTTCTTGATCCACGCCTTGGCGGCGGCTTCAGGCTTCATCTTGTCGTCCAGGATGTTGCCCATCAGCTCGCTTTCCATGTCGACGGTGAATTGCAGATTCTTCAAGAGCTGACCGACATTGCTGCATTCGGTGGTGTAACCCTTGCGGGTGTTGGTCGCCACCGTGGCCGCGCCGAAATCGGGGCCGAAGAAGTCGTCGCCGCCGGTCAGGTACTGGATCTTGAAGCGCTTGTTCATCGGGTGCGGCGCCCAGCCCAGGAACACCACGGCGGTGTCGCGTTTGGAGGCGCGATCGACCTGCGACAGCATGCCGGCCTCGCTCGACTCGACGACCTTGAAGCCTGCGTCTTTCAGGCCAAAGGCGTTCTTGTCGATCATGCTCTGGATCAGACGGTTGCCGTCGTTGCCAGGCTCGATGCCGTAGATCTTGCCGTCGAGTTCTTTCTTGAATTTGGCGATGTCGGCGAAGTCATGCAGGCCCTTGTCATAGAGCGCTTGCGGGACCGCCAGGGTGTACTTGGCGCCCGTGAGGTTGGTGCGTACGACTTCGACCGAACCTGCATCGCGGTAGGCCTTGATGTCGTTTTCCATGGTGGGCATCCAGTTACCCAGGAAAACGTCCATGTTCTTGCCGTCGGCCAGCGACTTGTAGGTCACGGGTACGGAAATCATGGTGGTTTTGGTCTTATAGCCCAGCGACTGGAGGACAACGCTGGTGGTGGCGGTTGTTGCGGTGATATCGGTCCAGCCTACATCGGAAAAATTGACTGTCTGGCAAGCGGCGGGCTCTGCGGCCTGCGCCAGCATCGGCAGACTCAACGCAACGCCCAGTAATAGCTTGTGTGAACCTTTCATGGTTGGACTCCTTAGGTGTTTTCTTCTCGTCATCAGTCAGGGCTGACGCGTTTTTTGGTGTCGGCGAGTCAAGTGGGAAAACAGCTCTATCACTGCGTCTGGCGATTGAGTCGATAACGATCATGTAACAGCCAAAATCAAACGCCTACAGGGTGCGTCGTAACCAGTACAGAGGGGGTCGTATCCAGTGTCGGTGACGTCGCTTACAGCTTTTTTCCCCGCTCGCCGGAAGGTTTTCGAGTGTCGTTGCGGCAAAAAGTGTCGAAAACAGGGGCTCTTCTTCTGGGGGATGTGCACCTGCGCGCGAATGCGTCGCCGCGACGTTTGTGGACAAGAGCGAGTCGGTGTGAGACGCCGCCCCTCGAGATAAAAGGCTGATGATGCCGCCATCTCGACGGATTGCAGCTTCAAGCGTAGCAGCTCCGTCGCCGGCCGCTGGGCGCGCCGGAAACCGTGTGTTTCGGGGGTTTGCAGTTAATGGCTATCAGCGTGTTCGACCTGTTCAAGATCGGTATCGGTCCTTCCAGCTCCCACACCGTGGGTCCCATGCGCGCGGCGGCTCTGTTCGCTCAAGGCTTGCGTGAAAGCGACCGCCTGGGGCAGGTGACGCGCATCGAAGTGCGCCTCTATGGCTCGCTCTCGGCGACCGGCGTGGGCCACGGCAGCGACAACGCTGTGATCATGGGCCTGATGGGCGAGTGGCCTGACGCAATCGACCCGACCCAGATCGGCCGCCATATCGCCGAGCTGCGCGAAACCGACACCCTGAAACTCAGCAGCAATCATTCGATTCCTTTCGTCTGGCAGCGCGACATGCTGTTGCTCGACGAAAACCTGCCGTATCACCCCAACGCCATGACCCTGATCGGCTTCGATGCCAGCGGCGAGCTGCATCGCGACACCTACTACTCGGTGGGCGGCGGGTTTGTGGTGGACGAAGCGCAAGCGGCCAGCGGCGTGCTGGATGCCGACACCACCGTTTTGCCCTATGACTTTTCCAGCGCCGAAAAACTGCTGAGGCTGTGCAAGCAGCACGGTCTGCGGGTGTCGGAACTGATGATGGCCAACGAGAAGGTCTGGCGCAGCGAAGAAGAGATTCGCGCGGGCCTCATGCGGTTGTGGCGCGCCATGCAGGATTGCGTCGACCACGGCCTTAAAGAAGAGGGCGTGTTGCCCGGTGGCCTCAATGTGCGTCGTCGTGCGGCGCGCTTGCATCGCAGCCTCCAGGAATTGGGCAAGCCCAACGTGATCGGCTCGACCCTCAATGCGATGGAGTGGGTCAACCTGTTCGCCTTGGCGGTCAATGAAGAAAACGCAGCAGGCGGGCGCATGGTCACGGCGCCGACCAACGGCGCAGCGGGGATCATCCCGGCGGTGCTGCATTACTTCGTGAAATTCAGCGATGAGGTCAGCGAAGCCAACGTGGTGGATTATTTCCTCGGCGCGGCCTCGATCGGCATCCTCTGTAAAAAGAACGCCTCCATCTCCGGCGCAGAAGTGGGCTGTCAGGGCGAGGTCGGTTCGGCCTGCGCCATGGCCGCGGCCGGCTTGGCAGACATCCTCGGCGCATCTCCCGAGCAACTGTGCAATGCCGCCGAAATCGGCCTGGAGCACAACCTGGGCCTGACCTGCGACCCGGTGGCCGGACTGGTCCAGGTGCCGTGCATCGAGCGCAACGCGATTGCTGCCGTCAAGGCCATCAACGCCGCACAGATGGCCCTGCGCGGGGATGGTGAGCACTTCATCTCGCTGGACCGCGTGATCCGCACCATGCGCGACACCGGTGCCGACATGCACGACAAATACAAAGAGACCTCGCGCGGAGGGTTGGCGGTCAGCGCGGTGGAGTGCTGACGCTAAATCGGTTCTGCTCGCTTTTCGCTCACGCACCAAACCCGCCGCTTTCTTTTGGCGCGTGACCGGTGGAGGCATGGCGCAACGCCATGCCAAATCCACGTTACCGGTCCTGCCGCCGGTCGGCCGTGCATGGGGTGACACTCACCCCGTCGCCGGGTTTTCGGTGATTCACACAAGTGCTACCGAATTGCTCATCCCGCCCGCCATTCTCGTGGCTCAGCGATCGATAGGTCGCTAACGGAACACCCATGTCGCTCCCGAATAGACGCATCGCGACGTCGCTATCAGAAGTTATTGAATGCGCATTCAACTTTAGGCATGGCATTTGCGTTGCAATAGACAAAGCTCTCCACAGATGAGGGCGAAACAACAAGAGCCTCTACTTGGGGCCATCAACCGCTTTTCGTGTGAGGAGATACCGTGATGACTTCGTTCAACTCCGGGGCTCAACCCCAGAACCGTGCGCCTCAATCCATCGGCTTTCTGCTGTTGGACAATTTCACACTCATCTCTCTCGCATCTGCGGTTGAGCCACTGCGTATGGCCAACCAGCTCTCCGGTCGTGAGCTGTATCGCTGGACCACACTGACCGTCGACGGCGGCCAGGTCTGGGCCAGCGACGGTCTGCAGATCACCCCTGACGCGGCCATCCACAAGGCCCCGGCGCTGGACACCGTGATCGTCTGCGGCGGCGTCGGCATTCAACGCACTGTTACCCGTGAGCACGTGAGCTGGTTGCAAAGTCAGGCCCGTCAGTCTCGTCGTCTGGGCGCAGTCTGCACCGGCAGCTGGGCGCTGGCCTGCGCAGGGCTGCTCGATGGCTTCGATTGCAGCGTGCACTGGGAGTGTCTGGCGGCGATGCAGGAAGCCTTTCCGCGCGTGGCCATGAGCACCCGCCTGTTCACCCTGGACCGTAACCGTTTCACCAGCTCAGGCGGCACCGCGCCGCTGGACATGATGCTGCACCTGATCAGCCGCGATCACGGCCGTGAACTGTCCGCCGCGATCTCGGAAATGTTCGTCTACGAGCGCATTCGTAACGAACAGGATCACCAGCGCGTACCGCTCAAGCACATGCTGGGCACCAACCAGCCCAAGCTGCAGGAAATCGTCGCGCTGATGGAAGCCAACCTCGAAGAGCCCATCGACCTCGACGAACTGGCGGTCTACGTGTCGGTGTCGCGACGTCAGCTTGAAAGGCTGTTCCAGAAATACCTGCACTGCTCGCCGTCGCGCTACTACCTCAAGCTGCGCCTGATCCGCGCGCGTCAGCTGCTCAAGCAGACGCCGATGTCGATCATCGAAGTGGCGTCGGTCTGCGGCTTCGTCTCCACGCCGCACTTCTCCAAGTGCTACCGCGAATACTTCGGCATCCCACCGCGTGACGAACGCGTCGGCTCCAACACCGCACAGCAAGTGGCGATGATGCCGATTCCACAGGCGATGGTTTTGGCGCCGCTGTCCGGGCCGTTGTCGGCCTTGAGCCAGGCGCGGAACGAGTCGACGTTTGCGAGCGTGAGGTTGTAAAAGGCTCGCTCGTCCGGATTTATCGTTTCGTTTAAAACGCTGCATCCCGTTCGTTGCTATCGCGATGAACAGGATGTGGCGTTTTTTATTGCGGGGCTGGCGGCGCGAAGGGCTGACGGTGGGCTCTCTCCCGGTTGACCTGTCATTTCTGACAGTTGTCGGCTCTCCCGGATTGAGGCCTCATGTCCTCAGGCTGTCGCTGCCAATCGGACTTGGCACCATGCATGTTGATCAGGAGGACTCGCGATGTCGACAACCAACGTGAACGAGCAGTCACCCGGGCGCTGTAGCTATCAGGCGAGTGTCAATGCCAGCCACTGTGTGTCTGAGCCATTGGTCATCAAGGTTCAAGGCAAGGCACTCGATTTTGGCGTTGATCACGCCATGACCGTCGCGGATTACATCATCGTCAGGGGCAAACCCCCACCTTCCGTGCCCGCTCGAGCCCGGTATGAACGCCAGGCGACGGGGGGAGTGCCGCCTTATCGCTACTCCTCCTCGGAGGAGAAGATCGCCAAAGTCAACGCTAAAGGGGTGGTGACTGCGGCTGGCAATGGCAC
>CAURWS010000101.1:0-9278 GCA_963528485.1 uncultured Pseudomonas sp.
CCACCTCTGGCAGCAAGCTGTTGACCAGCGACGACTTACCCACACCCGACTGACCCACAAACACGCTGACGTGGCCGTCGAGCAAATCCTGCAGCTGTTGCATGCCATTGCCGTGGTGAGCGGACACCTCAAGCACCGGATAGCCCAGGGTGCGATAGACCGCCAGCAGCGCGTTCAGGGCCGGGGCGTTCTCGTCGTTGATCAGGTCGTACTTGTTCAGCAGCAGCAACGGGCGAATCCCCGAGTGCTCGGCGGCCACCAGATAACGGTCGATCAGGTTGGCGTGGGGCTCGGGCGCCGGGGCGAAGACGATGACGATCAGGTCGACGTTGGCGGCCACCGGCTTGAGTTGGCCACGGGTATCGGGGCGGCACAGCTCGGTATTGCGCGGCAATTGCGCGACGATCACGCCGATGCCCTGATTGCCTGCACGCCAGACCACCTTGTCGCCGGTCACCAGCGCAGGCAGGTTGGCGCGCAAGTGGCAACGGAACACCTGGCCGCTCAGCTCGCCTTCCTGCGCCTCGACTTCCACCTGCACACCGAAGTGCGCGATCACCAGCCCCGTTTGCTCAGGGCCAAGATCGCCGCCTTCGAGCGTTTCCAGGGCTTGGGATTCACGTTTGGCGGCGCGGGCAGCGCGCTCGCCCTGAATCTTTTCGATGCGCCAGTTCTGGCGGCGGTTGAGTTGGCGTTTGGCCATGGGGGTTCAGTGTCTCGTTTAAGTAGAGAAGCGTACAGGCCGCGTGAAAACGTAGTGAGCGAAGGCAAGACAATGCAAAAACAGGTGGGAAAGCGGAGTCTAGGCTCCTAAATGAGCACTTCTCGCCTGTTTTTAACGCAGCATTGCCGAGCGCAGTAGTTTTTACGTGGTCTGTGAAGCGGGGGGAGTCTAGCATGCCCTTTAGGCTAAACTGCGCGCCTAAGCTGAGGAGCCGACATATGCAGAACAAGCAGAATCTGATCTGGATCGACCTGGAAATGACCGGTCTGGACCCTGATAACGACGTCATCATCGAAATGGCCACCATCATCACCGACAGCGAGCTGAACACGCTGGCTGAAGGCCCGGTCATTGCCGTGCATCAGAGCGATGAGCTGCTCAACGGCATGGACGAGTGGAACACCCGTCAACACGGCGGCTCGGGCCTGACCCAGCGCGTGCGCGAGAGCAAGATCTCTACCGCCGAAGCCGAGGCCATGACCCTGGATTTCATCAAACAATGGGTGCCGGAGCGCAGCTCGCCGATCTGCGGCAACAGCATCTGCCAGGACCGCCGCTTCCTTTATAAGCGCATGCCGACCCTGGAAAACTACTTCCACTACCGCAACCTCGACGTCTCCACGCTCAAGGAACTGGCCGCGCGCTGGTCGCCTGAGCTGAAGTTCAAGAAGGGCAGCACCCACCTGGCGCTGGACGACATTCGTGAGTCCATCGCCGAGCTGCGTTTCTATCGCGAGCACTTCATCAAGGTCTAAGCGCTCGTGCGAAAAGAGGGTTGCGAATAAGTGCCCTCTTTTGGTGCTCTGGCCGAGTGGTTAGACTGCGCCCCTTTCTCGCAGGGACTGCCACCATGCTGTTGATGCTCTATCTGATCGCCATTACTGCCGAAGCCATGACCGGCGCGCTGTCTGCCGGGCGCCGTGGGATGGACTGGTTTGGCGTGGTGCTGATCGCCTGCATCACGGCGCTGGGCGGCGGCTCGGTGCGCGACGTGCTGCTGGGGCATTACCCACTGACGTGGGTCAAACACCCGGAATACCTGATTCTCACCAGCGTCGCGGCGTTGGTGACGATCTTCATCGCGCCTTTGATGCGTCATTTGCGCTCGCTGTTTCTGGTGCTCGATGCCCTGGGGCTGGTGGCCTTCACGGTCATCGGCTGCACGACGGCGCTGGACATGGGCCTGAGCATGATGGTCGCGGCGGTCAGCGGCGTGATCACCGGGACCTTTGGCGGCATCCTGCGCGACATCTTCTGTAACGACATCCCGCTGATCTTCCGCCGTGAGCTGTACGCCAGTGTCTCGTTTGCGGCGGCATGGTGTTTTCTATTGTGTCAGTGGGCGGGGTTGCCGATCGAGCAGGGCACGTTGATTACCCTGTTTGGCGGGTTGCTGCTGCGTTTGCTGGCAATCCGCTTTCATTGGGAAATGCCCAAGTTCGTTTACAAGGATGGGCACTGATCGCCGGCTTTCGCAGAGACGTTTCTGCCGAAGGCGTAGCGGGTCGGCAGAAGCCCGTCGTCAACAGCTGCGTAATTCGTGCTGCCGCAACGCCCATTCCACATGCTCGCGCACCATCTCTGACGGGTGATCCAGACGCGCCTTCAAGGCCTCGATCACCGGGATGCTCGATGGCGCATTGCCTAGGCCCACCGCCAGATTGCGCAGCCACCGCTCATACCCCGCGCGACGCAGCGGCGAGCCTTCGGTGTTGCTGAGGAACGTCGTTTCATCCCACAAAAACAGCGCCGTCAGCTCGGCATTATCCAGCCCATGCCTCGGCTTGAAATCGTTCTGATCGGTCGGCCGGGCGAAGCGGTTCCACGGGCAGACAATCTGACAATCATCACAGCCAAACACCCGATTACCGATCATCGAGCGCAGGTCTTCGGGGATCGACGTCTTCAGCTCGATGGTCAGGTAGGAGATGCAGCGTCGGGCGTCCAGCACATAGGGCCCGACGAACGCGTTGGTCGGGCACACGTCCAGGCACGCGGTGCAGCGGCCGCAATGCTCGGTGGCGTGGGGCTCGTCGGTGGGCAGCGGCAGGTCGACGAACAGCTCGCTCAGGAAGAAATAGCTGCCGGCCTTGCGATTGAGTACCAGGGTGTTCTTGCCGATCCAGCCCAGCCCGGCCCGCTCGGCGATGGCTTTTTCCAGCACTGGCGCGCTGTCGACGAAGGCACGAAAGCCGAACGGCCCGATGTCCTGCTGAATGCGCTCGGCCAGTTGCTGCACGCGCTTGCGGATCAGCTTGTGGTAATCGCGCCCCAGCGCATAGCGCGAGACGTAGGCTTTTTCGGGTTGTGCGAGCAATTGCGCCATCTGCGTATCGCCCGGCAGGTAGTCCATGCGCAGCGAGACGACCCGCAGCGTGCCCGGCACCAGTTCGTCGGGATGCGAACGTTTGCTGCCATGCGCTGCCATATAGTCCATCTCGCCGTGGTACCCGGCTTCGAGCCAGCGCTCAAGATGCTGCTCATGTTCCGCCAGATCCAGTCCCGAGATGCCGACCTGCTGAAAGCCGAGTTCGCGCCCCCAGCCCTTGATCGATTGGGCAAGCTCGGCCAACCCGGCAGCCGTCAGGGGCGCTGAGTTTGTGGATGGATCTACAGTAATCGCGGACATGCAAGGAGGACACCGGGGCGCAGGTGCGTATAATTCTGCCAGACATCGGAGCCTAAAGACGCATGTTGCACAGCAAACCCCCATTTCCCGACGCACTGTACAGCGCCGCGCAGGTCCGCGACCTCGACGCACGCCTGATTGCAGCGGGTACGCCTGGTTTCGAATTGATGCAGCGCGCTGCTCACGCGGCCTGGCGCGCGATCCGTCGTCACTGGCCGGATGGGCAGCAGCTAACGGTGTTGGCCGGGCATGGCAACAACGCGGGCGATGGCTACCTGATCGCTGCATTGGCCAGGCGCGCGGGCTGGCAGGTGACGGTGCTGGCCGTGGGCGATTGCTCTGCGCTGAAGGGGGATGCCGAGGCGGCTTATAAAGAAGCGCTGGGCGATCAGGTCGATATCCAGCCCTGGAATCGGCAGTTGCTTAAGGGCATCGTCGTCGATGCGTTGCTCGGCACCGGTTTGAAAGGCGATGTTCGCGACCCTTATGCCTCAGTGATCCAGACGGTCAACGCCAGCGGTCTGCCGGTCATGGCGGTCGACATTCCTTCCGGGCTCTGCGCCGACACCGGCCGAACCTTGGGCGTGGCGATCCGGGCTGACCTGACGGTGACCTTCATCGGTCTCAAGGTCGGGTTGTTCACCGGGGATGCGCCGGATCTGCTCGGCGAGCTGATTTTCGATGACCTGCAGGCCGATCCCGCAATCGTTGCGCACACGCCCTTCAGCGTTAAACGTCTCGATACATTCAATTTGCCTCGACTCAAACCCCGTCCGCGCACGGCCCACAAGGGCATGTTTGGCCGGGTTCTGGTGCTTGGCGGGGATCTGGGCTTCGGTGGCGCAGCACTGCTGGCCACTGAAAGCACCTTGCGCAGCGGCGCGGGCATGGTCACGCTGGCGACCCGTCCGGAGCACGTGAGCGCGGCGCTGGCGCGTATTCCTGAGGTGATGAGCGCCGGGATCCGCTCGGCCAATCAGCTAATGGGGCTGATCGAACCTGCCAGTGTGCTGGTCGTGGGGCCTGGCCTGGGCCAGCACGCCTGGGGGCGCAGTCTGTTGTCGGCTGCCGCCAGCGCCGAACGTGCGCAGGTCTGGGACGCCGATGCCCTCAATCAACTGGCCGCTGGCCACGTGCAACTGCCCAAGGATTGCGTGATCACCCCGCATCCGGGGGAGGCGGCGCGTCTGCTCGGCGTCAGCACCCAAGAGATACAGGCCGATCGCCCAGCCGCCGCGCGGGCGCTGGCAAAAAGATACGACGCTGTCTGCGTCCTCAAGGGCAGTGGCAGCCTGATCGCAAGTCCCTCAGGCGAGCTGGCGCTGGCTGATCATGGCCACCCGGCAATGGCCACCGGAGGGCTGGGCGACGTGCTGGCCGGGTTGATTGGCGCCTTGCTGGCGCAAAAGATGCCGGCATTTGAGGCCGCCTGCCTTGGCGTCTGGTTGCACGCGCTGGCCGGGGAAAAATGTGGGGCAAGTGGACGCGGAATGGCTGCCGCTGATCTGATTCCTGAAATTCGCAAGCTTCTGGAGGAGCAACAACCGTGTCTGAGTTAACCCTGCACCTGGTGGATGAAGAGGCGATGACCAACTTTGGTGCGCGGATTGCCCAAGTCACTGAAAGCAATGGGATTATTTTTCTGGAAGGGGATCTGGGCGCAGGCAAGACCACGCTGTCGCGCGGAATCATCCGCGGTCTGGGCCACACCGGCGCGGTCAAAAGCCCGACGTTTACCCTCGTAGAACCTTACGAAATTGGGAGAAATCGCGCGTATCACTTTGATCTTTACCGACTTGTTGATCCAGAAGAGCTAGAATTCCTCGGCATACGCGACTACTTCGAAGGAGAAGCGCTTTGCCTGATCGAGTGGCCCAATCTCGGTGCGGGCTTTTTGCCAAAGCCTGACCTGATCATTACCATTAGGCCGCTCGCAGACGGTAGAACGCTGACACTGAGCCCGGAAAGCTCGCGCGGTGAGCAGTGGTGTGCCGCTTTGGCTTTGGAATTCAAATAGATATGGGGTTAGGTATGCGCATGCGCGCGCTGGTTTCTGTGATTGGACTGCTGCTGACGACATTGGCTATCGATGCGTTTGCCGCCTCACAGGTACGAAGTGTCCGCTTATGGCGTGCGCCGGATAACACCCGGCTGGTTTTCGACCTGTCCGGCCCGGTTCAGCACAGCGTCTTCACCCTTCAGTCTCCGGACCGTCTGGTCATCGACATCAATGGCGCGACGCTGGGCGGCGCACTGAATATTCCGACCGCCAACACGCCGATCACCAGCATGCGCTCGGCGCAGCGCACGCCAGACGACCTGCGCGTGGTCATCGACCTGAAAAAGGCCGTCACCCCGAAAAGCTTCACGCTGGCGCCGAACGCGCAGTACGGCAACCGTCTGGTGGTGGATCTGTACGACAATCCGGCCGATGCCAACCCGACGCCAAGTGTCGCGGACACGCCTGCCACCGTGGCGCCGGCAGCTCCTGCCGTACCGGTCAGCCCGTCCAAGCCTGAAATCAAACTGCCTCCTGTGCCCAACGGCAAGCGCGACATCGTGGTCGTTATCGATGCCGGCCACGGTGGCGAAGACCCTGGCGCCTCAGGTAGCCGGGGCGAGAAAGAAAAGAACGTCGTACTGTCGATCGCCAAGGAGCTTCAGCGCCAGGTCAATGCCGAGAAAGGCTACCGCGCCGAACTGACCCGCACCGGCGACTACTTCATTCCGTTGCGCAAACGTACTGAAATCGCCCGCGCCAAAGGGGCTGACCTGTTCGTCTCCATTCACGCGGATGCGGCGCCTTCGTCGGCGGCGTTCGGCGCCTCGGTGTTTGCCTTGTCCGATCGCGGCGCGACATCCGAGACCGCGCGCTGGCTGGCCGACAGTGAAAACCGTTCCGACCTGATCGGTGGGGCCGGGGCTGTGAGCCTGGACGACAAGGACCGCATGCTCGCGGGCGTACTGCTCGACCTGTCGATGACCGCTTCGCTGACCTCAAGCCTCAACGTCGGCCAGAAGGTGCTGACCAACATCGGCCGCGTGACTTCGCTGCACAAGTCGCGGGTTGAGCAGGCGGGCTTCATGGTGCTCAAGTCGCCGGACATCCCGTCGATCCTGGTCGAGACCGGCTTCATCTCCAACTCCGCCGAAGCCAGCAAGCTTCAAGGTGCGAGCCACCAACAGGCACTGGCGCGCTCGATCACGGCAGGCGTGAAGCAATTCTTCCAGCAGAACCCGCCGCAGGGCACCTACATTGCCTGGCTGCGTGACAACGGCAAGCTGGCCATGGGCCCGCGTGAGCACACCGTGCGTCCCGGCGAGTCGCTGAGCATGCTCTCGGCGCGCTACGACATGAGCATGGCGGCGCTGCGTTCGGCCAACAACCTGAGTTCCGATGAGCTGAGGGTTGGCCAGCAACTGAAGATTCCGAGCGCGGAACTGGCGGGTGAGCCGTGAGTGATCTGCTGCTCGACGAGCAGGGCCTCGACGTTTCTGTAGATACTGAAAGCCCGGCGGCTCAGGCTGCGCGCATTCAATTGCTCAGCCCGCGACTGGCCAACCAGATCGCAGCGGGCGAAGTCGTCGAGCGCCCTGCGTCGGTGATCAAGGAACTGCTGGAAAACAGCCTCGACTCCGGCGCCCGTCGCATCGATGTCGATGTCGAGCAGGCTGGCATCAAGTTGCTGCGGGTGCGCGACGACGGCGGCGGCATTTCTTCTGACGACCTGCCGCTGGCGCTGGCCCGCCACGCCACCAGCAAAATCCGCGAGCTGGAAGACCTTGAGCGGGTCATGAGCCTTGGGTTTCGTGGCGAGGCGCTGGCGTCGATCAGCTCTGTCGCTCGCCTGACGCTGACTTCGCGTACTCGTGATGCCGATCAGGCCTGGCAGGTGGAAACCGAAGGCCGCGACATGGCCTCCCGCGTGCAGCCTGCTGCGCACCCGGTGGGCACCTCAGTGGAAGTGCGCGACCTGTTCTTCAATACTCCGGCCCGACGCAAATTCCTCAAGGCTGAAAAGACCGAATTCGATCACCTGCAAGAAGTGATCAAGCGCATGGCGCTGGCGCGTTTCGACGTGGCCTTCCATCTGCGCCATAACGGCAAGACCATCCTCAGCCTGCACGAAGCCCGCGATGACGTTGCCCGCGCGCGACGCGTCTCAGCCGTATGCGGCCCGGGTTTTCTCGAGCAGGCGCTGCCGATCGAGGTCGAGCGCAATGGCCTGAAACTCTGGGGTTGGGTGGGGCTGCCGACGTTCTCGCGCAGTCAAGCGGACCTGCAGTATTTCTTCGTCAACGGCCGCGCGGTACGCGACAAGCTGGTCGCCCACGCGGTGCGTCAGGCCTATCGCGACGTGCTGTTCAACGGCCGTCATCCAACGTTCGTGCTGTTTTTCGAAGTCGACCCGGCAGTGGTCGACGTCAACGTGCACCCGACCAAGCACGAAGTCCGCTTCCGTGATGGGCGCATGGTGCATGACTTCCTTTATGGCACGCTGCACCGCGCGCTGGGTGATGTGCGTCCTGAAGATCAGGTGGCTGGCACGACCTCAGTCACCGCGCTGGTGCGTCCGAGCGGGCCTGAAGCGGGCGAGTTCGGCCCTCAGGGCGAGATGCGTCTGGCCAATAACGTGCTGGAAACACCACAAGGTCCGGCGTGGAATGCGCCGAGCCATACCGGAGCGAGCCCGGCTGCGGGCTCTGGCAGTGGCGCGGGTTATCAGTACACGCCAAGGCCTTCGTCGGTGTTGCCTGCCGAAGAGGCGCGAGCGGCGTACAGCACGTTCTTCGCGCCGTTGCCGGGTGCGCAGGACACTCCCGCAATGAGCGCTGGCGTTGCGCTGCCTGAGTCTCAGGGCGATATCCCGCCGCTGGGCTACGCGCTGGCTCAACTCAAAGGCATTTATATCCTTGCCGAAAACGCCCACGGCATGGTGCTGGTGGACATGCACGCGGCCCACGAGCGCATCATGTACGAGCGCCTGAAGATCGCCATGGCCAGCGAAGGCCTGAGCGGCCAGCCGCTGCTGGTGCCTGAGTCGATTGCCGTCAGTCAGCGTGAAGCCGATTGCGCTGAAGAGCACATGGCGACCTTCCAGCAACTGGGTTTCGAGCTGCAGCGTCTGGGCCCCGAAAGCCTGGCGATCCGGCAGATCCCGGCATTGCTCAAGCAAGCCGAGGCCAATCGCCTGGTGCATGACGTGCTGGCCGACCTGATGGAATACGGCACCAGCGACCGAGTGCAGGCGCACATGAACGAACTGCTCGGCACCATGGCCTGCCACGGCGCCGTGCGTGCCAACCGGCGTCTGGCGATCCCGGAAATGAACGGCCTGCTGCGCGACATGGAAAACACCGAGCGCAGCGGTCAATGCAACCACGGACGACCGACCTGGACCCAGCTGGGTATGGACGATCTCGACAAACTATTTCTGCGCGGTCGCTGATGAGTGCTCTCCCTCCGGCCATCTTTCTGATGGGGCCGACTGCCGCTGGCAAAACCGATCTGGCCATCGAACTGACCAAAGTGCTGCCTTGTGAGCTGATCAGCGTCGATTCGGCGCTGGTCTACCGCGGCATGGACATCGGTACCGCCAAACCTTCAAAAGCGCTTCTGGACAAGTATCCGCACCGGCTGATCGATATTCTCGACCCGTCCGAGAGCTATTCGGCAGCGGATTTTCGTACCGATGCGTTGCACGCCATGGCTGAAATCACCGCCAGAGGAAAAATTCCTCTGCTGGTGGGTGGCACCATGTTGTATTTCAAGGCTCTATTGGAGGGGCTGGCAGACATGCCGGCCGCCGATGCCGAGGTTCGCGCGCAACTGGAGGCCGAGGCGGCGAGTCTTGGCTGGCAGGCCTTGCACGATGAGCTGGCGAGTATCGACCCGGTTTCGGCAGCGCGGATTCACCCCAATGA
>CAURWS010000102.1:0-9251 GCA_963528485.1 uncultured Pseudomonas sp.
CATCTTCAAAGGCTTCACGGGCCTTGCTGACGGCGTAGTCCACGTCTTCGGCATTGCAGGCAGCGATGTCGGTGAGGTGTTCGCCGTTGGCCGGATTGACGGTGGCAAAGGTGTTGCCGGAAATCGCCGGTTTGAACGCACCGTTGATGAACGCGTTGGTCGGAAACGACATCGACTGGGCGATGGCGGCATATTCGGCCGCAGTTAGAAGATCACGCATTGCTGGCTCCCGAGGTGATGTGTGCGACGGTGCGTTTCACGTTGGTGATAACGGTCTGAAGGCTGCGTTTGTCATCGGAGTTGAGGGGCCGCAATGGTGCGCGCACATCCCCGACATTCAAGCCGTTCAATTCACAGCCGAACTTGATGCATTGCACAAACTTGCCGCCATCGAGGGCATTCATCAGCGGCATCATCGCCGACATGATCTGGCGACCTTTATCGAAGTTCTTTTCAACCACGCACGCTTCATATAACGCGACGTGTTCTTTAGGCAGGAAGTTGGAGCCGGCGCACACCCAACTTCTGGCGCCCCAGGCGAAGAACTCAAGGGCCTGATCGTCCCAACCGCAGGACAGGGCAATGTGCGGAAATTCACGGGCCAGTAAATGCACGCGCCCCATGTCGCCGGAACTTTCTTTAATGGCTTTGACGTTTTTTGATTTGCCAACGCGAGCGAGGTAATCCTCGTTCATTTGCACGCACATCCGGCCCGGGTAGTTGTACAACATGATCGGCATGTTGGCGGCGCGGTCGATGGTCAGCGCGTGAATGGCGTTTTCCTGATCGGTGGGCAGCGCGTAAGGCGGGGTCGTGACCAGAATCGCGTCGGCCTTGATCCGCTTGGCATCTTCGGCGAACAACACAGCGTCTTCGGTGCGAATGGCGCCGGTGCCGATGATCAACTGCACGCGCGAACCGATGACTTCCTTGGCACGGGCGGCCAGTTTCAGTCGCTCTTCAGCAGTCTGGGCGTAATACTCGCCGGTAGAGCCTCCAATGATGATGCCGTGCACATTCGCTTCGATCAGAGATTCGAGCACCTCTGAAAAGACGCTCCAGTCGATTTCACCATCAGGGGTATGAGGCGTTACCGCCGGTGTATAGATGCCTTCGAATTTCAAGACGTTTCTCCAATTAATAATGGCGCGAACTTTCAAGCGATAACGGGCAATCAGCAACGGGCTGGCGCATCAAATAAAGTCACGTCGTGCCGGGATACAGCGCTGTACCTAAAACAAATGTTCGCCAACTTACAGACGCGGGGGTGCCGTTCGTTCAAGTCGTGACTTGAACGGGTTATTGGGCGTTACTGCGTCAACTTCCTGTAAACAACACGCAGCGGATCACGTTCCACAGCGCAATTACCGATCGCAGTGGCGAGTCTCTGGAGCGTTAGAAATGTGTCATCGGGGCATGGCCTTGGTGACAACCAGGCGATGTTCGACAACGGGCAGAAGTGCTTTAAGTTTCATCATATTCAGACCGTATCTGTCCCCATTGGCAGTGACGACGGTTTCTTGTTTTCAAGCCATACGGAGAAGCCCCGTCAGCTGTTTTGCGCGTCTTGAATCTCCAATTTAAGGCCGGAGATGACTGGCGGCTTGTGTGAAGATTACGTGTCGTTCGAGGCGAGGAACAAGAAACTTTTACGCTCATCAATGCATGAGCTGAGGTTATCGATCGGGGCTTTTTTGGGGGTTAGAGGGTGGTTTTGGGGGGCAAAGGCAAGATCAAGGGCCTCTGCTAACGGCAGGAGCGTTTCGCCTCCGGCGAGCGCGGTTGCCTGTGGGAGCGAATTCATTCGCGAGAAATGGTTCGGGCGATGGAGATGTATTGGCTGTACCGACATCTCGCGAATGAATTCGCTCCCACAGGTACAGCGTCAGCTCTCACCCTCTTCATCTACCCTTTGCCTTTGCTTCTGATCTTCATGCGCGATGGATCAGACAACACAATCGCGACTTGGGTGCAGGCCGAACGCAGGTGGCGCGCAGTGGGCCGAGCGGCATGGATGCCGCGAGAGCCGCCCCCCGCCATGGATGGCGGATGGCGGCGGGCCCACGGAGCGTCGCCGGAGCTGAGGGAACCCGACGAAGTCGGGCCAAGCCAGGAGCAAAGACACTTGGTTACTTGGTGTCTTTTCAAGTAACTCGCCGGAGGCGAAACAGGTCTGCCGTTAGGCAGAACAAAAGCAGCGCCACTGAATGAATGAATATCCAACCAAACCACAGCGCCACTTAAAAAAAACAAAACCCATCAAAACGGCGCCGGACACTCAAACCGCATCCGCTCTTGGGTCACCGGATGCGTAAACGTCAACATGCTCGCATGCAGACACAACCGCGGATACGCCACCAGCGCCTCGGGATGCGCGTACAACCCATCCCCGAGTAACGGATGCCCGATCGACAACATGTGCACCCGCAACTGATGCGAACGCCCGGTAATCGGCGTCAGCTCCACCCGGCAGTGCGTCTCATGACGCTCCAGCACCTTCCAGAACGTCAACGCATGTTTGCCGAACTCATGATCCACCACATGCCGAGGCTTGGTCGGCGGGTCATAACGCAACGGCAAATCGATACTGCCACTGTCCAGCTCAGGTTGCCCCCAGGCGAGTGCCGTGTAGGCCTTTTCGGTTTCCCGGTCGTGAAACTGTCGGGACAGCTCACGGTGCGTATCGGCATCGCGCGCCAGGAGGATGATCCCGGAGGTCTCCCAGTCCAGCCGATGGACGATCAGCGCGTCGGGATAGCCGTTCTCCTGCAGGCGCGTGATCAGGCAATCCTTGTTGTCGTCGGCGCGGCCAGGCACCGAGAGCAGCAGGGTGGGCTTGTTCACCACCAGCACGGCATCGTCCTGATGGAGAATGTGAACATTGGACAGCGGCATTGAACAGCCTCGTAACGAAAGCAATCTCAGAGCAGAAATCGGCGTAGATACAAACGCCAACGGCGGCTCGCTCGCCCTCATCCCGGTGAAGGGATCAGGACGACCGAGCCGCCGTGGCGACTGCCTGATCGATTAACGATCAGGCAGGGTGATGTTGAGTTCCAGGATCGAGTAGCTGCCCTCGTTGTCGAGCGCAACCTGCACTTTATCGTCCTCGATCTGGACGTATTTACGAATCACTTCGACCAGTTCCTTCTGCAAGGCAGGCAGGTAATCCGGGGTACTGCGTTGGCCGCGTTCATGCGCCACGATGATCTGTAGACGCTCTTTCGCGACCGATGCGGTACTGGGCTTTTTGTTGGCACGAAAGAAGTCAAAAATGTTCATTAGTTACCCCCGAACAGGCGTTCGAAAAATCCTTTTTTCTGTACGTCCAGGAAGCGGTGCTCGCGATCTTTGCCCAACAGGCGGTCGACGGCATCGCTGTACGCCTGACCGGCGTCGCTCTGGTCGTCGAGGATGACCGGCACGCCCTGGTTGGATGCCTTGAGCACCGCCTGGGATTCTGGAATCACGCCTAGCAGGGTGACGGCCAGGATTTCCTTGACGTCTTCCACGCCCAGCATTTCGCCCTTGCTGACGCGCTCAGGGTTGTAGCGGGTCAGGAGCAGGTGCTCCTTGATTGGGTCTTCGTTGCGCTCGGCGCGACGGGATTTGCTGGCCAGAAGGCCCAGCATGCGGTCCGAGTCACGAACCGACGAGACTTCAGGGTTGGTCACCACGATCGCTTCGTCGGCGAAGTACATCGCCAGGTGAGCGCCCGTTTCGATACCGGCAGGGGAGTCGCAGACGATGTACTCGAAGGATTCCTTGAGTTCCATCAGGACCTTTTCCACGCCGTCTTTGGTTAGCGCTTCCTTGTCACGGGTCTGGCTGGCAGCCAGCACGTACAGGCCTTCGATCTTCTTGTCCTTGATCAGGGCCTGTTGCAGGTTGGCTTCGCCGTTGACCACGTTGACGAAGTCATACACCACGCGACGCTCGCAACCCATGATCAGGTCGAGGTTACGCAGACCGACGTCGAAGTCGACGATGACTGTTTTGTGGCCGCGCAGTGCGAGGCCGGTACCGATAGCGGCGCTGGTGGTGGTCTTGCCCACACCACCCTTGCCGGATGTAACCACGAGAATCTTGGCCAAGGTGTTTCACCCCTAGAGGAAAAGGACAGTTAGTCCCTGAAGAGCCCCGCCGGATGCCGCTACGGACGAGCAAAGAAGGAAACATTGAGCCGGAGAAGGCTTCCCTGTTCGAAAAAACCGCAGTTTTTCCGGATTTCCTACGTCCTTTGCTTCGATTTCACGACGAATCAGCGTGGCTTTGAAAATGGCGCAGTATCCGTTAAAGGCGGACGATGTTCAACACGTCGCCAGACAGACTGACTTGTACCCCGGCGCCCCACAGAGGGTCGCGTCGCAGGTCTTCGGCGACCTTGTACTGGCCTGCGATGGAGACCAGTTCGGCGACCATCTGCTGGCAGAAAATGCGGGCTTTGGTATCGCCCTTGATGCCAGCCAGTGCGCGACCCCGCATGGGGCCATACACATGGATGTTGCCATCGGCGAGAAGTTCCGCACCGGGACTGACCGAGGAAATCACCACAAGGTCCGAACCTTGCGCGTAAATCTGCTGACCGCCGCGCACGGGAGCCGTGATTATCTTGGTCGGCTTGATCAAAGGCTCCGGCGGTTTTTCCACCACTTCGGGCTTTTTCTTTATTTCGCCTTCCGTCGGATCGAGCGGTCTTTCCCGCGCACCCGAGGGTGGCAAAACGGGCAGGTCGATGGCGATGGCGGCGGCGATGTCTTCAATACGGTTGGCGCGGATGGCCAGGGTGCGCAGACCGTGATGGCGGCACACGCGCATCATCGCTTGCAGATCGATCGCCCCTTCGTTGGGCGGCAGCTTGTCCAGCGCCAGCACCAGCGGGGTGTTGCTGAAGAAATTCGGCGCCTGGGCGACCTTGGCCGCCAGCTGACGATCCAGCGCTTCAAGGTTGTTGCGGGCCAGTTCCAGCACGGTGATGGCCAGCATGCTGCCCTTCAACTGGAACACGGGTTCCTTGTCTTGCAATTCGATTTGGCTCATGTCGGCATACAGCGGCTTGTCGCTAAAAGTGCCGAGACTTATAACGAGAACGCCCGCGAGTCGCAAGGGAGAGGGCACCTGACGAAGCGTCACAGGCAGCGCCGAACCGATGTAGAATGCCCGCCTTTGCCCTGACGGAAGCTGTAATGGATCGCCCGCGTTTTCGAGCTCACTTTCTTCATCCCCGCTTCTGGCCGCTGTGGCTGGGGCTGGGCTTGCTCTGGCTGATCGTACAATTGCCGTTTCGTGCGCTGGTGATGATTGGTCGCGCGCTGGGCGGGATCATGTACTACTTCGCCACCGACCGTCGCATCATCGCGGCGCGCAATCTCGAGCTGTGTTTCCCGCAGTATTCAAAAGCCGAGCGCAAGCGCCTGCTCAAGGAAAACTTCGCCTCCACCGGCATCGCCTTTTTCGAGATGGCCATGAGCTGGTGGTGGAGCCCGCAGCGTCTGGCCAAACTGGCCCACATCGAAGGGATCGAGCACCTCAAGCAGCCCCATGAGCAAGGGCAGGGCGTAATCCTCATGGCGCTGCACTTCACCACGCTGGAAATCGGCGCAGCCCTGCTCGGTCAGCAGCACACCATCGACGGCATGTACCGCGAACACAAGAACGCCCTGTTCGACTACATTCAGCGTCGCGGCCGCGAACGTCACAATCTGGATTCCATCGCCGTCGAGCGCGAAGACGTGCGCGGCATGATCAAGCAGCTGCGCAAGGGGCGCGCCATCTGGTACGCGCCGGATCAGGATTACGGCGCCAAGCAGAGTATTTTCGTGCCGCTGTTCGGCATTCAGGCTGCCACCGTGCCGGCCACCAGCAAGTTCGCGACCCTGGGCCGCGCGTTGGTGGTGCCGTTCACTCAGGCGCGTCTGGCCGATGGCAGCGGTTACAAGCTTGTGATCCATCCGCCGCTGGCCGATTTCCCCGGCGAGAGCGATGAGGCCGACTGCATCCGCATCAACCAGTGGGTCGAACACGCCGTTACCGAATGCCCCGAGCAATACCTGTGGGCGCATCGGCGTTTCAAGAGCCGGCCACCGGGCGAGCCGAAGCTGTACGAGAAGCGTGGTTGAACACGAGAGCTGAGCCTATATGACGACAAGCGCAACAGAACAAAAACCAGTCAACAGCGCTTCAAACACCCGGGTCGGCCTGGAATCGGTCACCGGGTTGATTCTTTCCGGCGGCGGTGCCCGGGCGGCCTATCAGGTCGGGGTACTGGCCGGCATCGCCGACTTGCTGCCGGTGGGCGCGAGGAACCCTTTTCCGGTGATCGTCGGCACCTCCGCCGGCGCCATCAACGCGGTGAAACTCGCCAGCGGCGCCACGCAGTTCCGCACTGCCATTCACGAACTCACCGACTTCTGGCAGAGCTTTCGCAGCCATCAGGTGCTGCGCAGCGACTGGTCGGGGGTGATTCGTCAGGCCTTGCGATTCTTCGGCCGTAGCCTGCTCGGCATTGGTCGCAAGCAGGTGCCGGTGGCCTTGCTCAACAGCTCGCCGCTCAAGGCCCCGCTCACCGAGCGGCTGAACCTTTCCGGCATCGACGAGGCCATCGAGTCTCGCCATTTGCGTGCGGTGGCGGTTACGGCGTTCGGTTATGAGTCGGGGCAGGCGGTGACGTTTTATCAGGGCAAGGGCACCATCGATTCCTGGCTGCGTCATCGGCGCATTGGCTTGCCGACGCGCCTGACGGTCGATCACTTGCTGGCCAGTTCGGCAATTCCCCTGCTGTTCGCCCCGGTGAAACTGGAAGACGAATACTTTGGTGATGGCGCGGTGCGGCAGTCGGCGCCGATCAGCCCGGCATTGCACCTGGGCGCCAATCGCGTGTTGGTGGTGGGCGTCAGCGGCAACCCGCGTGGGCCTGGCGCGAACGTGGCGGTCAAGCGCACGGTCAGCGGCGCTCAGCCGAGTCTGGCGCAGATCAGCGGGCACATGCTCAACAGCACCTTCATTGACAGCCTGGAGAGTGACATCGAGCTGCTAGAGCGACTGAACCTGCTCAGCCGCATGCTGCCAACGCCTCCCGAGCCGTCGCCGCAAATCAGCGAACAGCCCACGCCTGTGCAGTCTCTGGCGCCAGTGGAGGTGCTGGTGATTTCGCCGAGCCAGCCGCTGGATGAAATCGCCGCCCGTCACCGCCGCGAGCTGCCGCCGGCCCTGCGCACGTTTTTGCGCGGACCGGGCGCGACCAAGACCAGCGGGGCAGGGGTGCTGAGTTATCTGCTGTTCGAGTCGGGGTATTGCAGCGAATTGATCGAGCTGGGCCGCCGCGATGCGATGGCGCAGCGCGAGGAGTTGATGCGGTTTTTACGGCTGGATTGATCACGCCGTCAACTTGTCATCGCGAAAATCGCGCAACGCCTGTTCGATCTCTTCGCGGGTGTTCATCACGAACGGGCCGTATTGCACGATCGGCTCGCCCAGCGGTTTGCCTGCGATCAACAGCACCTTGGTGTCGACCGATGCGCTGAGCTGCAGCTCGCCGTTTTCCGACAGCCGCGCCAGACGGCTCGTGCCGAGCTTTTGCGGTTGTCCGGCAATCGCCACTTCGCCTTCGTACACGTACAACAGCACGCGATGGCCTTCAGGCACTTTCGGGCTGACCGACTGCCCGGCCGGGATGTGCAAGTCAAAATACTGCGGCTCGGTGTCCGGACGCTGCACGGCGCCTGCCTGCTGCACCTGGCCGTCGTCGAAGAGTCCTGCGATCACCACCACATCCACGCCGTTCTGCATGGTGATGCGCGGGATGCGCTCGGGCTGGATATCGTCGTAACCGGCATCGCCCATTTTCGATTTGCCCGGCAGGTTCAGCCACAGCTGAAAGCCGCGCATCACGCCTTCTTCCTGCTCGGGCATCTCGCTGTGGATCACGCCGCGGGCAGCGGTCATCCACTGTACGCCGCCGCCCTGCAAAAGGCCGACATTGCCCATGTGATCCTCGTGGCGCATGCGCCCTTCGAGCATGTAGGTGACGGTTTCGAAGCCGCGATGGGGGTGTGGCGGGAAGCCGGCGATGTAGTCGTCAGCCTTGTCGGAGCCGAACTCATCGAGCATCAGGAAGGGGTCGAACGCCTCGACACCCGGACCGCCAAAGACGCGGGTCAGCTTGACGCCTGCGCCATCCGAGGTCGGCTGGCCGCTCTGCATGGCCAGCACTTTGCGATATTGAGACATGAGGCTCACTCCAGAAGAGGGTGGGAATGGCGCCTATGGTATGCCTGTTGAGGCGATAGATGGGTGACGTTTTTGCGAGGGATTGATCGGGTTGTTAGATGTTTTCGTTGCTGGGCGCGTCCAATGTCGGAGCCGGCGTGCTGGCGAAAGCAGAGTGTCAGAGGACCTTGTGTGTCTGACCCACCGCATTCGCCAGCACGCCGGCTCCCACAGGACTGTGTTGCCTGAGGCTTATTCGGAAATCTGCAACTTGCGCGCTTCGGTGTACACGTACCGCACCTTTTCATACTCGAACGGCGAGTCCATCTGGCCGTAGCGGAAGCTGGTGGTGTAGCGACGGTCGATGGCACGCAACAGATACAACTCCGGATGATCCTGGCTGACCTGCGCCACGTTCAGGAAATTGATCTGCGATTCGGCGGTGAAGTCGAACACCAGGCCACCGGTGTCGCGCAGGTTCGAAGGCCCGAGGATCGGCAGCACCAGGTACGGCCCGGCAGGCACGCCATAGAAGCCCAGGGTCTGACCGAAGTCTTCGCTCTGTTTGGGCAGGCCCATCCAGGTGGCCGCGTCCCACAAGCCCGCGACGCCAATGGTGGTGTTGATGATCAGACGGCCCGTGGTGTCCAGCGAGCGCTTGCCCTTGAACTGCAGCAGGCTGTTGAGCAGGTTGGGGATGTCGCCCAGGTTGCTGAAGAAGTTGCTCACGCCGGTGCGCAGAAAGCTTGGGGTCACGTACTTGTAGCCGTTGACCACCGGCAGAAACACCCACTCATCGAAGCGGTAGTTGAAGTGGTAGACCCGGCGGTTCCACGATTCCAGCGGGTCGTAGACGTTGAGGGCGTTGAGCGAGGAGCGCTCGAACTCCTGGGCGTCCAGGCCGGGGTTGAATTTCAGCGACTTCAGCGGCTCGGTGAAACCGTCCGGGTTGTCGATTCGTTTGACCGGTTGCGCCTGGGAAACGATCGGCGCGTCGGCCGCGTGAACAGCGCCCGCGCAGAGCAGGGCAGCGATAAGCAATA